>NZ_CP136521.1:600000-897500 GCF_032814565.1 Hwangdonia lutea | reverse complement strand
ATCTGGACACTGTCTCAACCATGAGCTCGGTGAAATTGTAGTAACGGTGAAGATGCCGTTTACCCGCTGTGGGACGAAAAGACCCCGTGCACCTTTACTATAGCTTAGTATTGGTTTTGGATAAGTAATGTGTAGGATAGGTGGGAGACTTTGAAGCGGCGTCGCCAGGCGTTGTGGAGTCATTGTTGAAATACCACCCTTTGCTTGTCTAGAGTCTAACCCTTCACAAAAGGGGACAGTGCTTGGTGGGTAGTTTGACTGGGGTGGTCGCCTCCAAAAGAGTAACGGAGGCTTCTAAAGGTTCCCTCAGCACGCTTGGTAACCGTGCGTAGAGTGCAATGGCATAAGGGAGCTTGACTGAGAGACCTACAAGTCGATCAGGTTGGAAACAAGAGCATAGTGATCCGGTGGTTCCGCATGGAAGGGCCATCGCTCAAAGGATAAAAGGTACGCCGGGGATAACAGGCTGATCTCCCCCAAGAGCTCATATCGACGGGGGGGTTTGGCACCTCGATGTCGGCTCGTCACATCCTGGGGCTGGAGAAGGTCCCAAGGGTTGGGCTGTTCGCCCATTAAAGTGGCACGCGAGCTGGGTTCAGAACGTCGTGAGACAGTTCGGTCTCTATCTACAGTGGGCGTTAGAAATTTGAGTGGATCTGACTCTAGTACGAGAGGACCGAGTTGGACCAACCTCTGGTGTACCTGTTGTCGCGCCAGCGGCATGGCAGGGTAGCTACGTTGGGAAGGGATAAGCGCTGAAAGCATATAAGCGCGAAACCCACCACAAGATGAGATTTCTTTAAAGGGTCGTGGGAGATGACCACGTCGATAGGCTACAGGTGTAAAGGCAGTAATGTCACAGCCGAGTAGTACTAATAACCCATAGGCTTATTGTACGCCTGTTTTTTTAGTAAGTACAAAACGGTTATTCATAGTTCATGTAGACTTTTTCAATATGTTAAGATATTTGTCCGTCCAAGGATGGACGCTGTATGCTGGAGGCTAAACGCCGATAGCGAACAGCTATAGCTTAAGGTGGTTATAGCGACGGGGCTCACCTCTTACCATTCCGAACAGAGAAGTTAAGCCCGTTAGCGCCGATGGTACTGCATTTGTGGGAGAGTAGGTCGTTGCCTTTTTTGAAGAGTCTGATTACAATACGTAGTCAGACTCTTTTTTTTTGCCATAAACTTTAATGGAACCTGTTGTATTGTTTGGATCATGGCTTTGAGGGGTCGTTTGGGATAAGGGAAGTAGGCCCATCGGCGCCGATGGTACTGCATTTGGGGGAGCGTAGAGGCGCTGCCTTTTTTGGACCGGATTTTTTTTTCGCCCTTACTTACCGAACAATAATAGAAATGATGAATCACCAACATTGATCTGTTGGGGTTTTTTTTGTGATAAAATCAAGCAAAATGTTGGCACATTAATTAAATGCAGGTTTTGGCGGGCGGATGCGGGAGCGATAGCAGGCCTTCGACTGCGCTCAGGATAAATTTACAGCTTTTGGCGAGGCGCGCATCGAGCCAAAACTAGTAGCGGATAGCGCATTCTTCATTTTTGTTAAAAATTCGACATAAAAAAATCTAAAATATTAATTGTAGGGTTATGATTAGATATTTATTCTTCGAAATTATTTGTTAAGATTAATAGTTGCGGGAAATCTGAAACGCCTTTTGAAACATGTTTGAAGTATTCTCCGAATGTATGGAAATAAGATCCTAAAAAGATATCGATATCGCCATCGTTATCATAGTCTGCGGCATCCATGGTAAGCCATTTTCCTGATGCAGCTTCGGGGGTGGAATGTGCTTTAAAACTCATGTTTCCTTGGTTTGATAAATAAATAAAAGATTGTTCTGGTTTATCTTGATTGTTGTAAAATGCGGAGGCGGCAATATCTAAATCGCCATCATTATCAAAATCTCTTGCCAAGGCTTTACTGGCGCCGTATAGTGGGTAGAAAAAGGCGTTTTCAAAATTGTCGTGACCATCGTTTATATATATTCTAACGCCATGGTAGTTTTTTCTGATTATGGAATAATCCCAATTATCGCCGTTTGTTAATAGGATATCCTGATAGCCATCTTTATTAAAATCTACCAATTCTAAATAGCTAACGCCATAAACTGGCGGGAATTTCAACACTACTTTTTCTTCAAACATATTATTTCCCAGATTGTAAAACACGGATACTTGCTCGAATGCTTGCGCCATTAAAACAACAAGGTCTGGTTTGCCATCATGGTTTAAATCGGTGATTTCTACTTTTCTTGCTCCGGGCATGTTTTTTAACACGTGTTCTTTTTCTGGGTTAAAGTTGTCATACCAAAATAGTTTGCCCGTGTTATGGCCAAAACCACAAATAACGACATCTTCTTTACTATCTGCATTTAAATCGGCTGTGGTAAAGCTTACGGGTCTGGGCAGATTTTTAAGACTTGTATTATTATATAGAAGGCTCCCTAACTTTTGGTCGGAAGGATTAAATTTACCAATGGTTAATATGCGCGGTGAACTATTGGCTGGAAAGTCAATATCTACCGCTGGACTTGGCATTTTCCATGTTTTTTTGACAGTCATTTTATCATCTAAAACATAAATTAAGTTGCTCGCATCGCCAACGTACAATAGGTTTTTTGACTTATCGAATTTCAACATGGAAGTTCTTGGGAAGCCTTTATTGTTTATAAAAACCTTTCTGCTTTGGAATAAAGAAAGATTGGTGATTTTTTTGGTTGTAATGTTTTGATCTATAGGCTTTTTTGGAGCTTCGTTGATATAATAATCTGTAATCTTTGTCCATTGCTCCTCGGTAATAATTGGCTTATCGGGATAAATTCCTAAAGATTTTACTAATTCTAAATCTTCTTTTGGTGTGCCTGCAAATGGGTCTACGCCTGCAATTTTAATGCCCATTCGCATTCCCATATTAGGAAGCACGTGGTTAGCCCAAGTGCTTTTATCCAATAGTTGTGGTTCTGGAAATTGATGACAAATTTTACAATATATTTGGGCTAATTGCTTTCCGGAAAGCACAGAGTCTTGTTTGAACAGTGTAGTTTCTGTAGTATATATTTCGGTTGTTTTACGACTATTATAGAAAAATAAGTTTAATAGAATTAGAGTAAAAATTATAAAAGCAAGATTTGCTGTTTTTAAAAATGTCATTAGTATGCTTATTTATAATTTAAATATAAAATAAAATTATACAAAACAGACTACTTAATGATGTTTAAAGCACTTTAAGCAGTTTTGACTTATTTAGAAATTTAAGAATAGATTTCACGGTGTAGAATGAGGTGCTTTTTTTGCTGTGGAATTAAGGTAAGCAGTAATTAAAAACAAAAAATCCCGTAAACATTGCTGTTTCGGGATTTTTTTGTGGTACCTCCAGGAATCGAACCAGGGACACAAGGATTTTCAGTCCTTTGCTCTACCAACTGAGCTAAGGTACCTCGCCAAAGCGGTTGCAAATATATATTCATTTTTGTTATTCGCCAAAATAAAAATACAAAAAATTATGGTTTTGTGGTATATAATTGATGTTCTCGTCTTTAAAAAAATAATATTATAATATAATTAAGAATTTAATTGTTGTCGGTTTTGTAAATTTAGCGTTTTAATAGAATATGAATTTAATTGTAGATGTTGGTAATACTTATGTAAAACTTGCTGTTTTTAAGGACGATGCTATTAAAAGAAAGGATGTGATTAAATTGGAGCATCTTTTAAATCATATAGATTTTCTGAAAAAGGAATATAAATCTATTTCAAAAGTGATTTTGTCCTCCGTAGGAAAGTTACAAGACGATACCGTTAATTACATCGATGAACACTTCAGCTTAATTCGCTTAAATTCTGATACCAATCTGCCTTTTACAAATTTATACAGCACACCAAAAACCTTGGGAATAGATAGAATAGCATTGGTTAGTGCTTCGGTAAATAAGTTTCCGGAAAATAACGCTTTAATAATAGATGCGGGCACCTGCATTACTTACGATTTTGTGAACAACAAAAACGAATATTTAGGAGGCGCCATATCGCCAGGGATTCGTATGCGCTATAAATCGTTACATAATTTAACCGCTAATTTACCGTTATTAGAAACAGAAATCCCAAATTCTATAACCGGAAACTCCACAAACGCATCAATACATTCTGGAGTTGTGCACGGGGTTTTAAAAGAAATTGAAGGAGTGATAAGGGATTATGAACTAAAATATTCAGATTTAACAGTTATTTTAACAGGAGGCGATGCTAATTTCTTGTCAAAACAATTAAAAAGTAGCATATTTGCCAACTCTAATTTCCTTTTAGAGGGACTAAACTATATTTTACAATTTAATTCAAACTAATGATAAAAAAACTTGTAATAGTTTTTATTGCGTTTTTTGCAATTCAGAGTTACGCACAACAAAGCACTGCTTCGCCATATTCATTTTATGGTATTGGAAGTCTTAAATTTAAAGGAACTGCCGAAAACAGAAGTATGGGTGGATTAAGCATTTATACCGATAGTATTCATATTAATTTACGTAATCCGGCATCCTACGCCAGCGAAAATTTAGCGTATTATAACAAAGAAACCCGACCTGTAAAGTTTACAGTGGGTGGTAGTTATTCAAGTATCGATTTAAAGAGCAATTCGGGCAGTGATAAAGCTACGGCAACCACGTTTGACTATTTAGCCTTGTCGGTTCCTATGGGAAAATTTGGCTTGGGTTTTGGTTTAATGCCCTACACATCTGTGGGTTACAAGCTGGAAACGCTTAATGCTGAAGAAAAGCCAGTAAACAGGTTTAGAGGCGAAGGCGGCGTTAATAAAGCATATATAGGCCTTGGCTACTTGCTTGTCAAGGGATTAAGCATTGGTGTTGATGCCCATTATAACTTCGGAAATGTTCAGAATGCGACTGTAGAATTCCAATATGATAATGAAGGCATGCTTACACAATATCAATCTCGTGAATCCAATCGATCGGATTTAAGCGGATTGAGTTTTAACATTGGTTTATCCTATAAAAAAATGTTAACCAAAAAACTAGAATTGGTTTCAGGTATTACATTTTCGCCAGAAAGCAGTTTAACATCGCAAAACCAACGCTCGTTTTCTACTATTACAATCAACGCGAATACCGGACAAGAATTTGCAAATCCGGGAAGCACTATTGAAGTAGATCTCGAGGCCATTGGCTTAAAAGAAACCGATTTAATTATACCCTCGAAATTTTCTTTTGGTGCCGGAATTGGCCAGCCACGAAAATGGTTTATTGGTGGCGAATATACATCTCAAAAAACCAGTAATTTCTCAAATGCTTTATACAGCAGCAGCGCTACCCAATATGAAGATGCATCAACAATTTCGTTTGGTGGATTCTTTATTCCTAACTACAATACGCTCGATGGCTACTTTAAACGCGTTGTTTATAGAGCTGGTATTCGGTCGGAAAAAACCGGATTAAATATAAATAATGAATCGATAAAAGAGTTTGGCATATCTTTTGGAGTAGGATTACCAGTTGGAGATATTAGAGTGTTTTCTAATGCCAATATAGGTTTTGAAATAGGAAAACGAGGCACAAAAAACAGTAACTTAATTCAAGAGAATTTTGTAAATTTCCAATTAAGCTTATCTTTGAACGATAGATGGTTCAATAAAAGGAAGTATGACTAACAACATAAAAATATTATCATGAAGGCGAAAATTACATTTTTAACATTATTATTCTTAGGATTGAGCATAGGTTTTGCACAACAGAATGAAGAGGATATGGCTACCCTGTCGATTATGACAGAGTATGCCAAGGCAAAAAATTACGAGGCGGCATACAAACCATTTATGGAGCTAAGACAGCGTAATCCTAAATTTAACAGGGCTATTTATGTATATGGTGAGAAAATTTTAAATGATAAAATTGATAAATCCAGCGGAGCAGATAAAGTAGCTTATGTAAACGATCTTATAAAACTGTGGGAAGAAAGAGGAACGTACTTTGCCAGCAAAACGCCTAAAGGTGAATATGCTGCAAAAGCGTGCCAACTCATGTACGATAATAAGGATATTTTAAATAAAACTGATGCAGAGCTTTACGAGTGTTTCGATGCGGCTTATAAATTAGATAAAGCCACATTTACAAACCCAAAAAGTTTATACACCTATTTTTCTTTGATGGTACATTTGTTTGATGCTGGTAAAAAACCCGCTCAAGAATTATTTAATAAATACGATGACGTTGTTGAAAAGATTGAAGGCGAAATTGAAAGCTATTCTGAAAAACTAAATAAATTAGTTGAAAAAGAAGATGCCGGAACTGCATTAACAAGTAAAGAAGGCAGATATAAAAAATCGTATTCTAGTTATTTAAGAGCTTACGATAAAATTTCAGAAAGTGTTGATAGTAAATTAGGGCAAAGAGCAAATTGCGAGAATCTAATTCCGTTATACCAAAGAGACTTTGAAACCTTTAAAAATGATGCGGTTTGGTTAAGACGTGCGGTAAGCAGAATGTTTAATAAAGAATGTACAGACGATCCTTTATATATTAAATTAGTAAAAGCTTACGATGAAACGGCACCATCTGCAGATACCAAATATTTTGTTGCTGGATTGTTGTTAAAAGAAGGTAAGGAATCTGAAGCCATTAGCTATTTCAAGCAGTCATTCGATTTAGAAAATGATGACTATAAAAAAGGTAAATTAGCCAATAGAATTGGATTGATCCTTAAAAGCAAAGGCAGATACGGACAAGCCCGTGGGTATTTTAGAGATGCCTTAAAGCTTAACCCTTCAAATGGTCGTCCGCATTTATCAATAGCAGCGATGTATGCAGCAAGTGCCAACAATTGTGGCGATACCACTTTTAATAAAAGAGCGGTGTATTGGTTAGCGGCCGATGAAGCGAGAAAAGCTGGACGTGTAGACCCAACGTTAAAAAAGTCTGCAGCACAATCTGCTGCAAGTTATTCAGCCAAAGCACCATCAAAATCAGATATATTTAGTGCCGCTAATTCTGGTGAAGTTATTAGAATTGGTTGTTGGATTGGGGCTTCTGTTACCGTGCCATCGGTTTAATAAAAGAACCAAAGTATTGAATATGTATTCAATATAGTTCATGAAAAAAACATATAAATATTATATACTAAACATAGTCACAGCAATTGTTGTGACTATGTTTTTTTCGTGTAAAGACAACTTTAAAGCCGTACAAAAAATGGGCATTTCAGAAAATGAGCCCATCGGGATTGCCGAAAACATTAATTTAGTACATACCGATTCGGGTAAGGTTAAGGCCATTTTATTAAGTCCGAAAATGCTAAACTATCAAAACAGGGATTTTCCTTTTTTTGAATTCCCCAATGGGATTACGTTAGATTTATTGGATGATGACAATAATAAAAATGTGGTTGTAGCCGATTATGCCATTAATTACAGCGAAACTAAACTTATAGATTTACAAGGCAATGTAAAAATAACAACCAGCACAAACGATACTTTGTATGCCGAACAACTGTTTTACGACCAAGAAAAAGAATGGTTGTTTACCAATAAACCTGTAACTTTTATAACTGGTTTGGACGTAATAAACGGTAATGGTTTCGATTCCAATAAAAATTTCACCAATGCTGTAGTGCTCGAAGTAACAGGCACGATCACGCTCGACGAATAAGTGCGTTTCTTCAAATTCCGCATCCCTATTTTAATTATCTTTGTAGTAATTTAATTTAAGATTTAAAATGAAATATTCTAAGATTTTTCAATACGCTTATTTGGTATTTGCCGTTTTATTTATTTACGATGGGATTTTAAAATGGGGTGACGGCACAAACGGTGCTTACATTTCATTTGCATTGGCGGCATTGGCTGTTTTTATATTTTTCTTTAGGAGGAAATTTGCTAAAAAAATTGAAAAAAGCAACAATTCAAAATAAATGAGCATTTATGCCATTATCATAATTGTATCATTATTGCTATCGGCCTTTTTTTCGGGTATGGAGATTGCTTACATATCTTCAAACAAAATCCATATCGAAATTGAAAAAAAACAAGACGGTGTTCTAGCAAAAATATTAAGTAGACTAACGGCAAAACCATCAAAGTTTATAACAACCATGCTTATTGGCAACAATATAGCGTTGGTGGTTTATGGCTTTTTTATGGGCGATGTATTGGTTAATTGGTTTCAGTCTTTGCTGCCCACCACTTCGGTTTTTGTAAACTACATGCTTACCGATTTAAGTTTATTATCGCAAACCGTAATTTCCACTATTGTAATTTTAATTACGGCTGAGTTTTTGCCCAAGGTATTCTTTCAAATTTATTCAAATACGCTCATTAAAGTGTTGGCGGTTCCGGCCTATATTTTTTATGTGTTGTTTACTTTTATTTCAGATTTTGTTATTTGGATTTCAGATTTTTTACTCAAATATTTGTTTAAAACCGAAGGCGACCAAATTCAATTGGCTTTTACAAAAATAGAATTGGGCAACTATATTAGCGAGCAAATGGAATCGGTTGAAGCACATGACGATGTGGATTCCGAGATTCAGATTTTTCAAAACGCTTTGGAGTTTTCCGATGTTAAAGCCCGCGAAGTAATGGTGCCCAGAACCGAAATCATTGCCGTAGAAATTAACGAATCCATTAAAACACTTAACGCACTTTTTACCGAAACGGGTTGCACCAAAATTTTGGTTTACAAAGAAACGGTCGACGATATTTTGGGCTACGTGCATTCATTCGAATTGTTTAAAAAACCCAAAACCATAAAATCGGCCATGTTACCGGTAGAGTATATTCCGGAAACGGTGCTCATAAAAGATGTTTTAAATGTACTCACTAAAAAACGCAAAAGCATAGCCGTGGTTTTAGATGAATATGGCGGAACATCGGGCATTATGACGGTTGAGGATATTGTAGAAGAACTTTTTGGCGAGATTGAAGATGAACACGACACCGTGGTTTTAATTGAAGAGCAAATTGATGAGGATACCTATACACTTTCGGCACGATTGGAAGTCGATTATTTAAATGAGACCTACAAATTAAATCTTCCCGAAAATGAAAATTATGAAACTTTGGGCGGGTTGATAGTGAACCAAACCGAGCAAATTCCGGCGAAAGACGACCTGGTTATTATCGATGGCTTTCAATTTACCATTTTAGAAGTATCTACCACCAAAATTGATTTGGTTGAACTTAAACTTTTAGAAGAAGATTAGTGTTTCATCAAGCTTAACTTGTTCCAGATTCTCATAATAAATTATATCTGTATCATTTAACGCAATTAAGCATCTTTCTACTTTCATTATTAAATAGAAAATGGTATTTTCGCGCACTGTATTTTATCAATATAACAGATTTTATATACTAACAACTTAATAAGCTTAATCCCAAATCAGGATTTTTTAAAATTTAATTACAAATGGCAGTTTTAAATAAGATTAGACAACGATCACTATTTTTAATATTAATTATTGCAATGGCATTATTTTCTTTTGTTTTAGCAGATTTATTTAAAAATAGCGATGCGCTAACATCTAAATCGCAAAATATTGTTGCGACTATAAACGGCAAGGATATTACGCGCGAAGACTTTTTGCAAAAAGTGGAAATAGCCCAAAAACGTGCTGGTGCTTCGGCCACCAACACTCAAGTTATGAACAGTGTTTTTGAGCAAGAAGTGAGACAAGCTGTAATGGAAACGCAGTATGAAAACCTGGGGATTTCTATTGAAAAAGATCAAATGAGGGATTTGTTGAAAACAGCTATGGCGACCAACCCTGAGTTTTTAAATGAAGCTGGTTTATTTGATGAAAACAAGTTAAACGAGTTTATTGCCAATCTTAAAGAACTTTCGCCGCAACCAGGTTTTATTGGAGGACAACCATTAACCTTTGCCGATTGGGTAAATTACGAAAAGCAATTGGCTAACAATGCGCTAAACCAAAACTACTTCAATTTGGTTAAAGCGGGTTTAACAGGTACCCTAGCCGAAGGTAAATTAGAGCATAAGTTACAAGGTGATAAAGTAGATATTAAGTATGTGCAAGTACCTTATTCTTCAGTAGCAGATAGTACGATCAAGGTTTCAAAATCTGATATTTCAGATTATATCAATAAAAACAAAAAACAGTTTGAAGTTGAAGCTTCAAGAGATATTCGATATGTTGAGTTTAAAGAAGCTGCAACCATTGAAGATGAAAATGCCATAAAAGAAGAATTAACCAATCTTTTAAACGATCGCGAAGAGTACAGTGAAGGCCTAAAAGCTAACGAAACCATCACAGGGTTTGCTAATACTAAAGACAACGAAAGGTTTGTAAACTCTAATTCTGATATTAAATTTGATGGTCGTTTTGTTTTTAAATCGTCGTTGCCAACAGCAGTTGCAGACAGTATTTTTAATCTTAACGAAGGTGAGATTTACGGGCCGTACAAAGACAATGGCTATTTTAAAATATCTAAGGTTGCGGCGGTTAAGCAAATTCCAGATTCTGCAAAGGTTCGTCACATTTTAATTCCGTTTTTAGGAGCGCAATCGGCGGCACCAGACGTAACCCAAACTGAAGCACAAGCTAAAGCTACGGCCGATAGCCTTTTAGCTGTTTTAAAATCAAACAAATCTAAATTTGGTGAGTTTGTAAAAGAATTTTCTTCAGACCAAGGTAGTATTCAAAACGAAGGGCGCTACGATTGGCATCCGTACAATACTATGGTTCCGGAATTCAATGATTTTGAATTTGAAGGTAAAGTAGGCGATTTAGGTGTGGTTAAAACTATCTTTGGATTTCATATTATTGAGATTGAAGGACAGAAAAACAAAAAGAGAGCCATTCAGGTTGCTACCGTGGCTCGTAAAATTGAGCCGTCTGAAGCTACCATTTCAAAAGTGTTTAGAGATGCCGCAAACTTTGAGCGAAAAGCAGTAGAAAATGATTTTCAAGAGGTTGCAACCGAGAATAAATTTACGGTAAGACCCGTAAACGGTATAAAAGCATTGGACGAAAATATCCCCGGTGTTGGTAACCAACGACCCATTGTGCGTTGGACCTTCGAAGAGGGTGTAGAAGTAGGTGATATCAAACGTTTTACCGTGTCTAATGGTTATGTTATTGCGCAATTAGTAGCGAAGCATAAAGAAGGGCTGCAAAGCGTTGAGGACGCTTCGGCAATTGCCATACCTGCCATTCGTAAAGAGAAAAAAGCTAAAATTATTAGAGATAGAATTACAGTAAATACTTTAGAAGATTTGGCAGCTGCTGAAAACACTACAGTAAGAACTGCCTCGGCGGTAACCATGAAATCTCCAACGCTTGCTGGGGCTGGTAGAGAACCCATTATTGTTGGTGCTGCTTTTGGTTTGGAAGAAGGTGAAACATCAGATTTAATTGATGGTGCCAATGGTGTTTATATGATTCAAGTTACTAAGGTAACCCCAGCGGTTGAATTGGATAATTACCAAACATTTGCCAATCAGGTAGAAGCACAAAAAGTAAGTGTGGTAACCGCTAAATTATATACGGCTTTAAAAGAAGCAGCTGATATTGAAGATAACCGAGCTAAAACTCAAATTCAATAAAATATAACAAAGAGATGATATAAAAAAAGCCTCGTTTATCGAGGCTTTTTTTGTTAAACAGCAATGGGTGTTACAATTTGTTTTTTATATTCATTTGGGGTTATATCGTATTTCTCTTTAAATATTTTTGAAAAATAGCTTCGGCTTGTAAAACCAATAGTATACACTATTTGAGATATATTTAAATCGGTGGTCATCATTAAATTTCTGGCCGATTCCAACCTCACATGTCTAATATACTCTGTTACGGTTCGCGTGTATAAAAATTTAAAACCATCTTGAAGTTTAGCCTGCGATAAGCCTGATTCTGTTGATAATTGTTCTAAAGAATAATCTTTTGCGGGATTTTTTAGTATGGCTTCACCAAGTTTTCTAACCTTAACAAGTTCGCTTTTTATAAGTGAGGTTGGTAAAGGTACACCTTGTTGTAACCTGTTATGGCGTTGAATGTGTAAAGTTAAAATCTCATAAATTTTAGCTTCAATTTTTAAAACACGAAGCATGCCTTTGGTTTTGATATTCCGTGTTTTTTTTATCAGGTCGGCCATTTTAAGGTTTAACGACCCGTAGTGTACAAATCGATTTTCGTAATCGGTATCAAGAAAAATTTCATAAAGCTTTTTATTTAAAGTCGATACATTCGTGGTCCGCTTTTTCAAAAAATGCTTCCTAATTATTTGAATGACGTTAATGTCTAGTTTGGTATCCTTAGGGAAATGAATATAATTAATGCCTTCGCTTTTATTGGTAAATATTAGAGAATGAAATTGTTCTACCAATTCTACCCTGTTATCTATACCAAATCTATGCTTAAAGCTGCCGTTTAAAACATAAATAAACCGAATAGGATTGTAGTTTTCGGCATGCATTTTAAGCCTTACGTCATCCTTAAATGTAATGTTATAATCCAAAAGGTTTACGCCCCAGTCGAAGGGTATAAAACGTATGTTGCCTTTTGCTAAATCGTTATCGACAATTAAGGTACATTCACTCCATAATTCAATTATAGTACCACCAATATGCTTTTGGATGTCTTCAAGAATTTCTTTTGTATTGCTGGCTTTAATTTCAATTTCTATCATAAATAAACTATGTGTTAAAATGTAACAGTGGCTCTAAATCTATATACGTGTAATTAATTTCTCCCAGATGTTCATACACGTTTTCACCTTTTTTTAATTCACTCCAGTATAAATTATTATCCAGTTCCTCCATATCGTATTGCTGCAATAAATGCTCTGATATTAATAAATACTCGTCTTTTGGCACTTTGTTTTTAAGCAGTTTGTGGGCTATAATAACATCTTCTCCCATAAGTTTTATATGTTTTCCAATTTGTACGGTATCAATTTCATGCCCATAGTGTAAAATAATTTTAAGCCCCAGGGTTTTAGGAATTTTATGGCTATCCTCGTTATTATCGTGGGTAGCTTTTAAAATATGTAATTGCTTATAAAATTCCTTGTAAAAATAAATACATTGATTAACCAATGTTTTTAAAGCCGGTAATTTTCCAGTTTTATAAAACAAAACAGCATCGCCTTCAATTTCTGAAACCTTCAAACCAATTTCGTTTGAATAAATAATTTTATTCAACAATGCAGGGATAATTTTAGAGCTTAAATCAGAATCTGTTTCACTCATAAATTGGGTAAAGCCACTTATATCCGGAATACATATTAACATTGGGTTTTGTTTCATTTTAATGACTTATTAATAAAAAATAAGCTAAAGATAGTTTATTAAACGATTAATAAAAGACCAAGCACCAAATTAATTAATAAAAATAGCATAAGAGTTAATCATTATTTTAATAGAACAAAACTTAAACTACCCAGTGTTTTAACTTTGGATAACAAGCAGAATGAACAAAATAAACACAATTAAAACACCATGAAAAATATATTTGAAGCCATAAGAAAAGATCACGACACGCAAAGAAAATTGCTCAATAAACTAGTTGAAACCTCTGGTGATACTGTAGAAAGAAAACAAACCTTTGAGGCGCTTAAAAATGAATTGGAAGTTCATGCCGATGCCGAAGAGCGTCATTTTTACAAGCCATTAATTAGTAACGATATGATGCAGGAAAAAGCGCGACACGGTATTGCCGAACATCATGAAATTGACGAATTAATTGAAAAGTTGGAAGAAACGGATTTGGATTCTTCTGCATGGTTAAAGTACGCCAAAGATTTAAAACACAAAGTAGAGCATCATTTGGATGATGAAGAGCATACCTTTTTTCAATTGGCAGGAAAAGTGTTTTCCGAAAATAAAAAAGTAAGCTTAGCAAAGGATTATACCAATTATATGAATGCTAACCTGTAGCATTTTTATTGATATGAGTTAATAACTAACGGATTTGCACTAATTGGAAACGACACTAAACGCTAAATTTATATTATTAAAAAAGTAAGCGTGTTGTTATTAACACAGATGTAAACCAGTAGGCATCTTAAAACAAATTACTGCTAATATAAAAACATATAATTATGAGTACTTACACAGAAGAAATTGGAGATAAGTTAAACGACTTGTTAGAGAAAACCTACGATGCAGAAAAAGGATTTAAAAAGGCAGCAGAGAAAGTAGATAATGCGGCTTTAAAATCTTATTTCAAACAAAAAGCACAAGAGCGATATAGTTTTGGTCACGAATTAAAATCTGAAATAAAAACTTTTGGACAAGATGTTGACAAAGGTGGAAGTGTAAAAGGATCTGCCCATAGAACTTGGATGGATGTGAAAGCTTTGTTTTCGTCGGATAACGAAGAGTCAATGCTTGAAGAAGCCATTCGTGGTGAAAAATCGGCCATTGATGAGTATCACGATGTTATTCAAGAAACAAGTTTGCCAATGAGTACAAAATCAATTTTGGAGTCTCAAAAAAATAAAATTGAGAATGGCTTATCTAAAATTAAAACCTTAGAGGATTTAAGCTAAACCTTGAACTAATTTTAAAAAGAAGAATTATTATTTTATTACAGTTAAAAGTTTGGCTATTTGAGTCAATAAAAACTTTACAATAACACTAATATTGTACTTGGTTGGTTAGTGTATAAGGCCTTGGTGTATTTTTAATATGTCAGGGTCTTTTTTAGTGTTTATCGGGGTTTGGGTTCCTATTTGAGTTAACATAAACCTTATAAGAGTTAAGCTAACTTTAAATAAAATGCCAAATTTGTAATATGGAATTTGATAGTCGAATTTCTTAAACAGTATTAACCATTAAAACCATATAATTATGTTACGTTGGACAATAATATTTATTATCATCGCAATAATCGCTGGAGTCTTAGGATTTGGTGGCATCGCAGGAGCGTCTGCAGGAATTGCAAAAATTTTCTTTTTTATTTTTATAGTACTTTTTATATTATCACTTTTAAAAGGGGTTATTAAAAAGTAGATATAGTACTAAACCAATTTATAACTTTAAAACACAATCAAAATGAAAAAATTAGCAAAAGTATTTTTAATTTTATTTACCATTTCAACCGTATTTACAAGTTGTAGAGAAACAACAGGCGACAAGGTAGAAGATGCCGTGGAAGATGTAGCCGACGATGTTGAAGATGCTGTAGATTAATTAAACAGCAAATAAAGTATACTAAATAGAACTTATTTTAATAAGTTCTATTTTTTTATGTAAATGCTGCAACTCACCGTATCATATCCTTAAAGGGAATAATGGTTTTAAACCCTTTCTCACTAAAATAATCTGTTGGATTGTTATGAGCAGCCACTAAAATAAAATCGCCACCCCAAGCTCCAAGGCTTTTTATGCCACCGTTAAAATCGCTAAACAATCGAGCTTTTACGGGGTTTTGTTTTATGATTTTTGAGATAATATTTTCGTGCTCTTCTATCAGCATTATAAAATTTTCAATCGTTTTGCACGACATTATATTTTGGGTAATATTGTTTATTTCTGAAATGGAATCGGATAAATCGGATCTGTTCTTTTTGAACTGAGCAATGCCATCGCGACTATTCTGTTTTTCGTTGAGATACACAAAATATAAATGGTTTTTAAAAGAAGGATTAAAATTAACTTCGTTAATATTTCTCTTTTTGTCGTGTTTTATCGTCTCACCTTGAGCGCAGTCGAAAGGTTGACTCTGTATTTCATCAGCATTACATAATTGATAAGTAATAGGAGTGTGGTGTTGCGCACAAGCAATATCGTAACCGCTGCCGCCAAAGGTTTTCTCTAATAGCTGATAAGCGTCAACTTGCGCCCATTGTGCCAGATTGTTTATTAAAGTTGACGAGGTGCCCAATCCCCATTGTCTCGGGAAATCTAGTTTTGTAGTAATGCTAAATCCTTGTTTTGCGTTTAAAAAATCAGGATTAAGTTGTTTTGCAGCATTTAAAATTTGAAGTAATCTTTCTGAAATGGTGCTGTCATTTCGAACGGAGAGAGAAATCTCATTATAAATAATTTCAAAAGTATCTTCAAACCAAACGCTGCCTTTTTCATCTAAACTTTTCCAAATGAGCTTGGATTCGTTTATGGGTTCAATCTTTAACGATTGTCCGTATGTTGTGGGTATAGCTAAGGATAAAGCCCCATCGAGCACTACATATTCGCCCGTAAGTAAAAGTTTTCCGTTTGAGTTAAATGTTATATGGTTTGAATTTTTGGTCATTTGAGATGTTGTATTTGAAGTTCTCGTGGTGCCTTCTAGAGCCTCAGGCACCATTACGTAACTTATTTAAAGCCTCAACAACCGCACTATGTGTAACTACATTGGTTTTAAAATGATCGGTTAATAAAATCTTTTCGTTGTCACTAGCATCAAATTGATTGAGGATATTCATCAAATGCATTTTCATGTGGCCTTGTTGAATTCCCGTTGTGGTTAACGAACGTAATGCCGCAAAATTTTGTGCTAAACCAGCAACGGCAACAATTTGCATCAATTCTTTGGCCGAGGGTTTGTGTAGCAACTCTAAAGCTAGCTTTACTAAAGGGTGCAAACCTGTAAGCCCACCAACAGTACCAAGTGCCAAAGGAATTTCCATCCAAAAGGTAAATATGCCATCTTCAATTTTTGCATGCGATAAACTGCTGTATGTACCGTGTCGCGATGCGTATGCGTGCACTCCGGCTTCAACGGCCCTAAAATCGTTTCCGGTGGCCAAAACCACAGCATCAATACCATTCATAATACCTTTGTTGTGCGTTACGGCACGGTAAGGTTCTATTTCAGCAATGTTAACGGCTTGTACAAATTTAATGGCGAAATCTTCTCCAGAAATCAAATCGTCTTCCTTCAATTCCTCAACCTTACAGCTAACCTCTGCGCGCACTAAACAATTGGGCACGTAGTTAGATAAAATGCTCATAACGATTTGGATGTCCTGTTCATTTTCAGAAAAACCATCAAACGCTAAAGCTTCATTTTTAAAGGTTTCTGCAAACTGCTCCAAACACGAATTTATAAAATTGGCGCCCATGGCATCCAAGGTTTCAAAAGAGCTATGCAATTGATAATACCCTTTTATATCGCTTGTTTTATCGCGTAATTCAATGTCTATAATACCACCACCTCGAGCTTCCATGTTTTTGGTAATGGGTTTTGCGTCTTCAATAAGCTTTGGTTTCACCTGCTTAAAAAAACGTTGCAATGTGTTAAAATCGCCGTGGTACATAAAATGGACCTGCCCAATTTTGGTCGTGGAAATAACGGTTGCTTTAAAGCCTCCCCTGTCCAACCAAAACTTTGCCGCTTTACTTGCCGCTGCCACCACCGAACTTTCCTCGATAGCCATAGGGATGGTATAAAGCGTATTGTTTATTAAAAAATTTGGCGCTACACCAAGTGGTAAATAATAATTGGTTATGGTGTTTTCGATAAACTCGTCGTGCAATTGTTGCAGTTTTTCGTTGCTGCTCCAATATTGCTTTAAAACACGTTTTGCTTCTTCGGTATTTGAAAAATAGGTATTTACAATCCAATCAATTTTTTTAGATTTTGAAAGCTTAGAAAACCCAGAAATCGTTTTGCTCATGTATTAACTGATTTACGGCACAAATATACTACTCTTGGTATGAAAATTGAGCGCTTAGTTTTCACATTCGTCTATTTAACTGTTAATAGTGTCGGTTTTGTGCATAATTTTTAGTAAACTTGACATCGTTTTGTCAAAAAAATAATTTAAATGAAAATTCTACGGTTACCTTTATTTATTTGTCTTTTCACAACCTTAATCTTATCGGCTCAAACCAAGCAAATTACACTAAATGAAATTTGGGATGGCACCTTTAGCACCAAACGGATGGATGTGTTGCATTCCATGAAAAATGGGCAACAGTATTCGGTATTGAATTTTGATAGAAATACGAGGTCGACATCCATAGATATTTACGATTATAAAACCTTGAAAAAGATAAAAACGCTGGTGAATTCTTCCAGTATTAATGAGCTTAATTATTTTACCGATTACACGTTTAGTCAAGATGAAAGCAAAATTATTTTGGCTACCAATGAGGAGTCTATTTACAGAAGATCGACCTTAGGGAATTATTATGTGTTTGATACAAATGATAAATCGATAACCTTAATTTCTGAAAACAGAATTCAAGAACCCACATTTTCTCCAGATGGCACTAAGGTTGCCTACGGATTTGAAAACAACCTGTACATTAAAGATTTAATTACCGGTGGCACGACCCAAATTACTTTTGATGGTGAAAAAAATAAAATTATTAATGGTATTACCGATTGGGTTTACGAAGAAGAATTTGCTTTTGTTCGCGCTTTTGAGTGGAATGCCGATAGCAATAAAATCGCTTTTATAAGATTTGATGAAACTGATGTTCCAGAGTTTTCAATGGATATTTATGGCACCGGTTTGTACCAAACACAGCAAGTGTTTAAGTACCCAAAAGCTGGTGAGAAGAATGCTGTGGTTTCGCTTCATATTTATCATTTAGATACGAATAAAACAATTCCGGTTGACGTAGAAAAGGCTTATAGCGATTTTTATATCCCAAGAATTAAATGGACCAATAACCCCGATATTTTAAGCGCGCAATACATGAATCGCCACCAAAACGAATTGGATTTATGGTTGATAAATGCCGAAACAAACACCTCTAATTTGGCCCTTGCTGAAAAAGACGATGCCTATATTAGCGTTACAGATAACCTTACTTTTTTAGAAGACAATAGTTTTATTTGGACCAGCGAAAAAGATGGTTACAACCATATTTATCACTATTCAAAAGATGGCGAACTCATCAATCAAGTTACCAAAGGGAATTGGGAAGTCACTAATTATTACGGTTATAACGAAAAATCAAATAGAATTTTTTATCAGTCTGTAGAGAACGGCTCGATAAATCGCGATGTGTATTCTATTAAATTAAATGGGCGAAATAAAACAAGGCTTACCAAAAGCGAGGGCACAAACAACGCATCGTTCAGTGCAGATTTCTCATATTTTATCAATACATTTTCAAGTGCCACAACGCCACCCGAATACACTTTAAATAGTGCGTCTTCAGGAAATCTTATAAAAAGCATTAAGGATAACGATGTGTTGTCTAAAAAACTTTCGGACTATAAAACCTCTAAAAAGGAGTTTAGCACCATCAATGTAAACGGTAACGATTTGAATATGTGGATGATTAAACCGGCCGATTTTGATGCTTCAAAACAATATCCGTTGTTAATGTATCAATATTCTGGCCCAGGGTCGCAACAGGTGGCTAACCGTTGGAATAATTCAAACGATTATTGGTACCAGCATTTAGCGCAACAAGGTTATATCATTGCTTGTGTTGATGGTCGCGGAACAGGATTTAAAGGGGCGAAATTTAAAAAAGTTACTCAAAATGAATTGGGTAAATATGAAGTTGAAGACCAAATTGAAGCCGCAAAACAATTAGGTGCATTACCGTACATTGATGCCAGCAGAATAGGAATTTGGGGCTGGAGTTATGGTGGCTTTATGAGCAGTAATGCGTTGTTTAAAGGGAATGATGTGTTTAAAATGGCCATTGCCGTAGCGCCTGTTACGAGCTGGCGTTTTTACGATACGATTTACACAGAACGCTATATGACCACGCCACAAGAAAACCCAAGTGGTTATGACGATAATTCACCAATCAATCATGTTAATAAGCTGAAAGGCGATTATTTGTTAATTCACGGTTCTGCCGATGATAACGTACATTTACAAAACACCATGCGATTGGCCGAAGCTTTAATTCAAGCCGATAAACCATTTGAGTGGGCTGTTTATCCCGATGATAATCACAGTATTTATGGCGGAAATACAAGACTTCACCTCTATAAAAAAATGACTACTTTTATAAATTCTAAACTTGGCGATAAACGAGAAAAATCAAAAGTAAACGAAGTAAAAAAAGCAGAAATTAAAGGATAAAATTATAACTAACTAACAATAAATTTATGGCAAATTCAGAAATAACAAATCAGAAAACCTTGTTCGGGCATCCCATAGGGCTCTATATTTTGTTTTTAACCGAAATGTGGGAGCGTTTTTCATACTATGGTATGCGCGCTATTTTAGTATTGTACTTAGTTGCCGAAACAGCATCCGATAATCCAGGGTTAGGTTGGGCAAACGATAGTGCTATCGCTTTATATGGTTGGTACACTATGTTTGTTTACGTAGCTTCGATACCGGGTGGTATTATTGCAGATAAAATATTGGGTCAGAAAAAATCTGTGTTTGTAGGAGGGCTTTTGCTTGTGGCAGGACATAGCGTACTTGCCATCGAACAAATGTGGGCCTTCTACACGGGGCTTGCTTTAATTGTAATGGGTGTAGGTATGCTTAAACCAAATATTTCAACAATGGTTGGAGGCTTGTATCCTAAAAACCAGCAGAATAAAAGGGATATGGGATTCTATATCTTTTATATGGGGATAAATCTTGGTGCTGCTATTTCTGCGATTCTTGTTGGGTATGTTGGCGAAAATATAGGATGGCACTATGGTTTTGGACTAGCAGGAATAGGAATGGCTTTAGGGCAATTAACATATTGGTACGGTCAACGATACTTAAAAGGTGTTGGTGAATTGGTTGAAGACAAGCGCGATGAAAGTGAAAAAGAAAGTGGCAATTTAATAGCTGCAATTTTTAATCACACCAACTCTATTATTGGGTTTGTTATAATGGTATTGGCAGGATTAGCCATTTGGTTTATAGGTGGCTCTTGGTCGTATGGCTTGTTGGTAATAGGATTGGCATTTGCCGTTGGCGTAGGCATAGTTGTTTATAACGACGGTAATAAAGTTGAAAAAGATAGAATCTTGGTGACGTATTTATCGTTTTTAATCATAATTATTTTCTGGGGTTCCTTCGAGCAAGCTGGTGGTTTACTTAATATTTATGCCAAACAAAAAACAGATTTGTCTTTAGGTAGTTTTATGGTACCGGCAAGTTGGTTTCAATCAGTTAACGCGATATTTATATTAATTTTTGCCACTATAGTTGGAAGTGTTTGGGTATGGTGGAAAAATAGAGGGAAAGAATCATCGTCGTTATTTAAAATGGCCATAGGCGTTATTATTATGGGATGGGGCTTCTTTTTTATGTCGGCAGCTTCAATGCAGTACGAAAGTGCTGGGGCATCTGCAATGTACTGGCTTGTTTTCGCTTATTTATTTCATACTATAGGTGAACTGTGCGCTTCGCCTGTGGCATTGTCGTTTATTACAAAATTAGCACCAGAGCGTTGGATGGCATTTATGATGGGTGCTTATTTTGCAGCTACCGGTCTGGGTAATAAAGTAGCAGGATTGTTAGGGGAATCGGCTACAGATTTAGGCGAGTTCACCATTTTTACAGGAATCGCAATATTTTGTACCATTTTCGGAATTTTGGTTATCGCCATTTTAAAACCGCTGAAGCGCTTAACGCATGGCGCTGAACGTTTGGAAGGCACAAAAAATGATGAAACCGAAGGCTTCGAATTAGCAGATAATCAATAAAACTATATAAACCTCATAAATTTTTTTATGGGGTTTTCTTCATTTAAAACCATTAAATATTCTTTTTTATGAATACCGATATCGAAAATCTTTTTAAAGACAAAGTAATAGGGCATCCGGCAGGATTATTTGTATTGTTTTTTACCGAAATGTGGGAGCGCTTTTCCTTTTATGGAATGCGTATTTTGTTGGTCCTGTTTTTAACGGCACCCATAATAAGCGATAACCCCGGTTGGGAATGGCCTCGCGAACATGCCTTGGCTTTAATTGGTACGTATGCGTCTTTGTTATACCTAACGCCTATTATTGGTGGTTGGATTGCCGATAAAATTACGGGATATCGTATTGCCGTTGTTATTGGCTGTTTAATCATGACACTTGGCCACGCCTCTATGGCATTAGAAACCACCTCATCTTTTTATATTGGTTTAGCTTTATTAGTTATTGGTACCGGTTTTTTTAAGCCAAATATTACATCTATAATTTCTGAAATGTACAAAGGCAAAGAGTCAAAAAAAGATGGTGCCTATACTATTTTTTATATGGGTGTAAATGCTGGAGCGTTTTTTGGAATGATGCTTTGTGGCTATTTAGCTGAGAATTACGGTTGGCCATGGGGCTTTGGTTTAGCAGGAATATTTATGTTTTTAGGCATGTTGCAATTTTGGTTGGCTAAAAATTTATTCGGAAATGTAGGCGGAAAACCGTCATTGAAGCACGTGGTTGAAATTCCACAAAACATCAATGAAGAGGCTCCTAAAGAACAAGAGGAAGCCAGTAGTGAAGAAAAGTTGAATCCGTTTACCATGTTGGATAAAATTTTAATTGTTTTATCTTCCGTTGGCGGTTTGCTGTATTTGTTTAACGACCCGTTAGAAAAAATAGAAGGTACCAGCTTGATGCCTTTTGAAGCCTTAGGTTTAAGCGGTTCCAATTTTGTAGTGCTCTTCGCTTTAGCCTTATTTTTAATACTCTTGGTAACACGTATTTCTCGCTATATACCTATTGTAAGAGATCGGATTATAGCCGTATCTATTTTTGGGGTATTTACGGTGTTTTTCTTTGCGTTTTTTGAGCAGTCTTTGGGGTCAATGACCTTGTTCGCCAGAGATTATACCGATAGAACCTTAGTTGGAAACTCTGCCATGGTTTTTAAAATAGTTGATGCCTTATTAACTACCTTGCCTTTAATTATAATTACATGGGTGCTTTTTTTATTGGTAAAAAAGACTTTTACTAAAATAGGATTGTCTAATGTAGTTTTAGCGATAGCCTTTGCTGGAATTTGGTTTTTGGTTATTTTTAGACTGGTAAATAAATTTACTGAAGAAGGCCACGAAATTGAAGCGACATGGTTTGGTATTCTAAATTCATTCTTTATAATAACATTGGCCCCATTGTTTTCTAAATGGTGGGAGAGTAAATACAACCCCAGTGCGGCAATGAAATACGGTCTAGGATTGATTTTACTAGGTTTAGGTTTCGCCATTTTATCTTACGGAGCATCTGGAATTCCTTCAGGAGCGCAAACAGCTTCGGTTAGTATCATATTCTTAATACTGGCATACCTGCTGCATACAATGGGAGAGCTGTGCTTATCGCCGGTTGGATTATCATATTTAAGTAAGTTAGTGCCCGCAAGAATGATAGGATTTATGTTTGGAGTTTGGTATTTGGCCATTGCAGTGGGGCAGAAGGCCGCCGGAACTATGGGAGGTATGATTGATAAGATATCTGAACAGTATTCGCTAGGAACCTTCTTTTTAATATTTACCTTAATTCCTATGGGAGTTGGATTGATATCTATTTTGCTAAATCCTCTACTTAAAAAACTAATGCACGGTGTTCGTTAATCGAAAAAAGTGTTAAAAATTATTCAAAAAGCTCCTGTTTAGGAGCTTTTTTTGTAAGTTCGGAACAAATTTTGCAACTCAGATTACTATGAAAAAAGCAGTTTATATATTACTATTGGCCGTATTGACATCGGCTGGTGGTTTCGCTCAAAAAATAAATTGGGTGACTTTTCAAGAAGCGTTGGAGCTTCAAAAGAAAACGCCAAAAAAAATTATGATGGACGTTTACACCAATTGGTGCGGCCCGTGTAAAATGTTAGATCGCAACACTTTTCAAAACAAAGAGGTTGCAGATTATGTTAACGCACATTATTATGCCGTTAAATTTAATGGTGAGGGAAACGAAAGCGTAAATTATAAAGATAAAACATTTTCTAACCCCAGATATAATCCTGCCAATGCGAATAGACGTAATTCGGCGCATCAATTGGCTTCGTATTTCCAAATTAGTGCTTATCCAACGATTGTGTTTATTGATGAAAAGGGCGAATTGATTTTTCCGTTACGTGGCTATAAAACACCAGCGCAATTAGAGTTGTATTTAAAAATGTTTAAAGAAGACGACCATAAAAACATTAAAACCCAAGAAGAATTTAATGCCTATTATAAAGCCTTTAAATCTGAATTTGAAGGTTGAAAATTAGCTTCTTGAAATTTTTTATTTCAAGATTTAAATAATTTGTCATTCCCGAGACATCGGGAATCCATATTAATAATTAATAATAAAAGCTCCCTTTTTACTGGTTTGGTGAAAAGGGAGCTTTCTTTTTTCGCAAATAGCTTCCCATTGCGCGATGTAAGATTTGTAATTACTGCCATCGGCAATGATATATTTGGGTTTTATAGAATCAATCAGTCTGTTCAAATTTATTTTAGGTGACTGCCTCAATAACACATAATCGGGCTCAAACGATTTTATATTGTAAACACCTAAACTATCAATTACTAAAAGTCTTTTGTTATTTAAAATATAAACAGATTTTAGCGTATCTTTTTTAATGGTTTTTATGTGATTTCCAACCGTGTAATCTTTAATTATTTTGTTTTTTGAAGCCGTTAAACTATCAAAATCATGGGCGACTAAAAGGCTGTGATTTGTGTTGTTTCCCAATAAACTGTAACGACTTTTATGAAACACAATAAATTCGTTTCTAGTGTTTTTATAATGCGTAAAAATAAAAGCACATTGAACACATATTACCGAAATAAGCATCCATTTTAAACTCGAAAAGCTACGTTGCTTCAAATATTTTACGAGTGCAATTATGACCAAATAAAACGCAATAACATAAACTAAACTAAAGGCAATATCTTTTAAAAGAAAGGCGTCTTGTTTAGAAACCCAGGCCACAAACCCGTTCATGCCACTAATAATATAACCGTAAATTTCGGCGAAAAAGCTTGGGAGTAAATTGATTGCTGCTAATAAAATTACGATAATTCCCAATCCTAGAATAAGTCCTAAAAAAGGAATAATAACAAGATTCGATATAAAAAACAACCCCGGAAACTGATGGAAATAAAATAAGCTAACCGGTATAATACCAAATTGCGCAGAAACCGTTACGGTTAGCGTGTGCCAATATTTGTCTAGCAACCAATTTTTTGGTCGCCATAAATTATACAACATTGGGTCTATAGCTACAATAGCAAAAACGGCCAAATAACTTAACTGAAAACCAACATCGAATAAAAATAAGGGTTTGAAAAGCAAAATAACAAACATCGAAATGGCCAAAGTGTTGTAAACATTGGTAGGCCGCTTTAAATTCATGGCAATGGCAACAATGCTAAACATGGTTACGGCCCTGGTTACCGATGCCGATAAACCAGCAATTAAGGCAAAACACCACAAACATAAAACGAGTAAAATGGCTTTTATTAGTTTGCCGTGTTTTAAGCGTTCAATGGGTTTAAAAACAAAGGTTAAAATGAGTAAAATAATACCAACATGCAATCCCGAAACTGCTAAAATATGAATGGCGCCAGCATTGGTATAACTGGTGTAAACGGCTTCGCTAATATCTTGCCGTTGCCCGAGCAACAAGGCGTTAATAATAGCTAGTTCGTCTGGTTTAAAATCATAAGGGGCAAGTTTTAAATTGATGTGCTCTCGAATATTATCAGCAATTCCGAATAAGGTGTGTCTATCAGAACTTGCCTTTAACAGTGAAGTGTTTTTTGTAAAAATTTGATGATAGATATATTTTTTTTCGAGATACTTTTTATAATCAAATTGATGTGGGTTTAACGGATGGATAAGATTCTGAAAAGCGATATTTCCAATAATGATATCATCTACTTTTAAAGCTGGTTGTGTTGAGTCTTTTTGAATGTTTAACAACGATTTTCCCGAAACCGTTTCGTCTTTAATTTTTAGTATGTCGATTACGTATTTATCGTAATAGTTTCCAGGTTTTAAAACCTCTCTAATTCTAAATGTTACGGTTTCCAATGAATCTTTTTCAACCGAAATAAATTTTGAATAATGATTTGAGAAGTTTTTTTGATTGTGAAAAGACGTGGTTAAAATCCCAATAAAAACCATTAAAATAGAAGCTGTAATACCAAACCAGATGGTTTTAATAAATTGTTTTCTGGCAATAAAAAAGAATACGGATAACAGCACGAAAAGTGTACCGGTTATATATAAACTTAAACGAATGGAAATAGGAAATAAGTACGAAATTAATATTCCTAAAATTAAGAAACAGGTTAATTTAATAATGGTGAAATTAAGTAACTTCATACAACCGAAAGTTACTAAAAAAAGGTTTTATAACACACGCCTTGCTTGAACAAAGGCAAAATACCAATAGCGTTCGGACAGCTGTGAAGTTATAACGCCTTTGCTTGTGGATGAATGAATAAACTCCACACGGCCCATTTGCGATGATGTTACAATGCCCACATGATTTACTTTCCGACTATTTTTTTTGGTAGCGAAGAAGAGTAAATCACCCTTTTTAACCTCTTTTAAATCGATCCAATCTCCAGTAATGGCTAAGTCTTTTGTGGTTCTGGGAAGCGAAATGGCTTCGCTTTTAAAGGATGTGTAAATTAAGCCCGAACAATCCATTCCTCTTTTTGTTGTGCCACCGTATTTATAGCGTGTGCCTTCAAATTTTTTAGCGTAATCGATGATGTTTTCAGCTTTATAAAGTGGTTTGGCTTTGGGTTTTTTAACAACAGTTTTTTGATTTTTTGGTACTGATTTAGAAGATTTACAGCTGCTAAAACCAGCTATTAATATAAGTGCAAAAAGAAACTTCTTCATATTTATGCTTTAATGGAATTGTAAATTAGTTTGGCCGTTTTCGCGCTAGCACCTTTACCACCCAATTTTTTTTCTAATTCGTAATAATCTAAAAATAGCTGCTTTCTTTTTTCAGAATTGAGTATTAAATCCAATTCTTTCTTCAGTCTATTTTTATTAAAATCATTTTGAATAAGCTCTGTAACCACTTCTCTGTCCATAATTAAATTCACCAACGAAATGAATTTTAAAGTAATAATCCGTTTTGCAATTTGATACGAAATATTACTGGCTTTATAGCAAACCACTTGGGGTATTTTAAACAAGGCCGCTTCAAGTGTAGCCGTACCGGAAGTTACCAATGCCGCTGTGGAAACACTTAACAAATCGTAAGTTTTATTATCGATAAACCGAACATTCTGATTTTTAATAAAGGTTTTGTAGAACTCATAATCCTGACTGGGCGCCCCCGCAATAACAAATTGATAATCTGTAAAATGGTTTGTTAAACTAAGCATTACAGAAAGCATTTTAGTGATTTCTTGTTTTCGGCTACCCGGTAAAAGGGCAATAATAGGTTTGTTGCTTAGGTTGTAAGTGGTTCTAAACTCAAATTCGTTTACTAGTTTTCTGTCGGCAATGGCATCAATTAAAGGGTGTCCAACAAAAGTAACATCGTAATCAAATTTGTTTTTATAAAATGCTTTTTCAAAAGGCAAGATAACGTACATCGCATCAATGTCTCTTTTAATGGCATGCACTCTTTTGGCTCTGGAGGCCCAAACTTGGGGCGATATGTAATAATTGGTCCTAAAACCTTTTTGTTTTGCCCATTTTGCAATGCGTAAATTAAAGCCAGAATTATCTATAAAAATGATAACATCCGGATGAAAAGATTCGATATCTTTTTTACAAAACGAAATGTCTTTAAATATTTTGTTGAGGTTTAATATAACCTCAATAAACCCCATAAAAGCACGCTCTTTATAATGCTTTACCAAAGTACCTCCAACCTGTTGCATGAGGTCACCGCCCCAAAACCTAAAGTTGGCATTTACATCTTCTTTTTGTAATGCTTTCATTAGGTTGGATGCATGCAAATCACCCGATGCTTCACCGGCAATAATATAGTACTTCATGCAATTATTTTATATGTTTAAGCAAGCTGGTTTAATTTAAAATAGTTTAAAAACAAAGGTAAATACAGCAATAAAAACAGTGATTAATAAAACGCCCCTGGCGCGATAATCCTGTTTCTTTTTTATAAAGATAAAAAAAGCAGCCAAATTTAAAATAGCGCCTAAACTTATTAACTTACCCAAAAAACCTTCAGCAGCAGCACTTTTTATTACGATAGTAAAATCGTCGCCGCCGCCCAAAAAAGTTGCCGCTAAAATCAGCCCGATGGCGTTGGCAATCAATCCTACAAAAATGCCGATAAAAATTTCTTTTTTCATTTACTCAAGTTTTGGAACAATTTGTTGTTTAGTGTTTTAATTGAGCATTTAAATCCCAACGGTTTAATGTTTTTATATGTTTGTGTGCCGTTAAATCGAATTGTGTTGGCACAACCGAAACGTAATTGTTTTCCAGGGCCCATTCATCGGTATCTTCGCCACTGTCCAAATTAACAAACTTCCCTGAAAGCCAATAATAATCTCTTCCTTGAGGGTTTTGACGTTTATCAAAAGCTTCAACCCAATTGGCTTTGGCTTGACGGCAAATTTTTATGCCTTTTATTTGCTCTTTTGAAACATTGGGGATGTTCACATTTAATACCACATCTTTTGGTATGCCGTATTTTAAAGCGTTTTCGGTAATGGTTTTAACAAACGGTTTGCAGGGCTCAAAGTTAGCCTTCCACTTATAGTCCAATAAGGAAAAACCAATAGCCGGAATACCTTCAATACCAGCCTCAATAGCGGCACTCATTGTGCCGGAGTAAATCACATTAATAGAGGAGTTTGATCCGTGGTTTATGCCAGAAACACACAAATCGGGTTTTCTGTCCAGTATTTCCCTAACGCCAAGTTTTACGCAATCGGCAGGTGTTCCGGAGCAGCAATATTCCAATTGGGGCTCATTATCAGAATTAATTTGCCAAACGTATAATGTCGAATTTATGGTAATTGCATGTCCCATACCACTTTGTGGGCTATCGGGTGCTACAACTACAACATCGCCAATAGTATTTATTACTTCAATTAAAGCCCTAATGCCCGGTGCATTAATGCCATCGTCGTTGGTTACTAAAATTAGAGGTTTTTTTGTCATATTTTGGATGTAAATACACCGCTAAAATACATAATTTACTCAGTAAACACTTAATTTCTTTGCTTTAACAAAAAATTAGTAGCAAATGTCTGTGTTGGCATGGTTTTTTCTTTATTTTAGTGAAAAATAACGATTGGTTTTTTTTGAATCATAGTTGTTTTTTAAAATTTAAGAAAAAGATAAACAGATGAAAAATATTATGAAGAGGAATTATAAAGTACTGCTATTAATGGTTTTGCTGGCATTTGCATCGTGCAGTTTTACCACAAAGACATTTGATGATTCTGATAAAGATAAATTGCTAATTCACATTATTAAAAATGTTTTGGAACAACTTCATTTCGATCCTATTGCTATGGATGATGAGTTTTCGGCATCATTATTTTCGGGTTATGTGGAAACGATTGATCCATTAAAACGTTACTTCTACGAATCGGACATTAAAGATTTTGAGAAATATAAATTTACAATTGATGATCAATTAAAAGTGTCGGATATCACCTTTTTTAACATCACACACGAGCGAATGCTAAAACGTATTCAAGAAGCCAAATCGCTTTACAAAGAAGTGTTGTCAGAGCCCTTTGATTATTCCAAAGATGAGGTTTTTGATACCAATTCTGAAAACACTACTTATGCTAAAAACCGAAAAGAATTAAAAGAGCGTTGGAGGCAACAACTTAAGTTTTCAACGCTTACTAATTACGACGACATCGTTACACAGGAAAAGCAAGCTAAAGAAAAAGACCCGTCTTATGTTGTAAAAACGGAAGAGGTTATTGAAAAGGAAGCGCGAGAAGCGACCTTAAAGTCCCTTGATATCTATTTTAACGATAATATAGACGATTTAAAACGCGACGACTATTTTGCCGTTTATGTAAATGCTATTGTAGAAGAGTTCGACCCGCACACCTATTATTTGGCACCACGCAGTAAAGAGGTTTTCGATCAGCGTATGTCTGGAAAATTGGAAGGTATCGGTGCAGGACTTCAAAAACGTATGGACTATATTAAAGTAACGTATTTGGTATCAGGCGGTCCTGCGTGGCGCGGTAAAGAGCTTGAAATGGGCGATGTTATTTTAAAGGTAAAACAAGAGGATGAAGACGTGCCGGTTAGTATTGTTGGTATGCGAATAGACGATGCGATTAAGTTGATAAAAGGGCCAAAAGGCACAAAAGTTACCTTAACTATTAAAAAGGTTGATGGCACCATTAAAGATATTACCATTACCAGGGATATTGTTGAGTTGGGTGAAACTTATGCCAAATCGTCATTGGTGGAAAAAAATAACAAAATATTCGGAGTCATTAATTTACCCTCGTTTTATTTAGATTTTAAAGATTACAAAAAACTGAATGCAGCAACCGACGTTAAAGAAGAAATTGAGCGTTTAAAGGCTGAAGGCATGCAAGGTTTGGTACTCGATTTACGTAATAACGGTGGCGGTTCCTTGCCGGCCGTGGTAGATATGGCTGGTTTATTTATTGAAGAAGGTCCCATTGTACAAGTACGCTCAACAGCTAAGCCTAAAGAAGTTTTAAAGGATAAGGATAAATCTATTACTTGGGATGGCCCATTGGTTATTTTGGTTAACGAAATATCGGCTTCAGCCTCCGAAATTTTGGCAGCGGCCATGCAAGATTACAAGCGTGCCATTATTATTGGAAGTAAACAAACCTATGGAAAAGGTACCGTGCAAAATGTTGTAAATTTAAATAATGTTGTTCGAAACAGTTCCAATGGTGATTTGGGTTCGTTGGCTTTAACAACTCAAAAATATTACAGAATCAATGGTGGTTCGGTGCAGTTGGAAGGTGTAAAAAGCGATGTTACCGTACCCGGGCGTTTTAGTTTTATAGATGTCGGTGAAAAGGATAAAGATAATCCTTTACCGTGGGACGAAATTGATGCGGCTAACTATACCGTTTGGGATGGTTATTTTGATTACGATGAAACCATTAAAAGAAGTAATGAACGCATGCGTAATAACGATCAGTTAAAGCTTATTGAAGACAATGCCAAATGGGTGAAAAGTAAAATTGATGATACCATCGTGCCGTTAAAATATGAAGCTTATAAATCGGCAAATGACTTAAACGAAATGGAATCAAAACGATTTGATGCGATTTCAAATTACAAAACAAACCTAACCTTTAAATCACATGCTTTTGAGAGAAATCTTTTTGAAAGTGATACCACGGATTTAAGGGAAAAACGCGAAAGATGGCACCAAAGCTTAAGTAAAGATGTTTATATTGAAGAGGCTTTAAATGTACTTGAAGATTTAAAAATGTCTTATTCGATTAAAAAAGTGGCTACTGTAAAAGATTAGGTTTTTATAAGTGCAATCGTTTCGAATGCATTATAATAATAAACGCTCCAAAAGGTTATAAGCTTTTGGAGCGTTTTTAGTTGGTGATTATTTAAAGCTTTAAAGTGGTGTGTTTTTTCAAATCGATTATTAAATCATCTTCAACACCTAAATATCGTCTAGCTCCTAAATATCTGTTTTTATTGAAGGCGTCATAATTATCGGCTTCTTCATTTATGGAGTTTATTCTAACTTGACTTGCGGCATGTATAAATTCATTTTTCTCGTTACCCAGCCAAATACCAACGTGAGTGGTGCGTTGTTTCGTGCTATCGGTTGCTTTTTTGCCAAAAAACAGTAAATCGCCTTTTTGTAAATTTTCAAAAGTCAAATTAGAATCCACTATTTCACCCGCATTAATTTGTTGTGATGCATCCCTGGGGATTACAAAGCCATTCATTAAATACACCGTTTTGGTAAAGCCGCTGCAATCCATTCCCTTGGTTGACGTGCCGCCCCATAAATAAGGTGAACCCACAAAATGTTTTGCGGTGTCTTCAATTAAATCCCCGGAAGGTTCTACGGTTTTAATCCAATGGCTGTATCTAACGGCTTCTTTTTTATTGATGAAACCCACGCGTTTATCCGGATAAGCAATTTTGTAAAAGTTTTTGCCCGTTTCTAAAAGCGCTAATTGGGCACCCAAAACAAGATCGGAAACAATAGGCGCATTTGCATTCTCTGATGCGTAAGCATGCCCGAAAGTTTGGGTATATATTATTTTGGGAGCAGCTTGCCATGTGTTCAGTTCGGCATCAGTCATTAGCGTAACCCCGCCATGATCTACCCACGAAATATAGCGATCCGGGGTTTGTATTAAATAAAAATCACCATCAATTTTTAATACTTTTAAAACGGTCCCTAAAATAGCTTGTGTTGCCAGTTCTGCCGAGTGTTTGGGTTTCGAGCGTATGTTGGCCACCGAGTTGTTAACCACGGCATATTTGGTTTCTCCAACGGTTTTATTGGGCAATAAATCAATGTTGTAATCAACAATAAATGTGCCTGATTTATCAATTAAAGGGGTGATTTTATCATTAAAAACTGAAACAACTTCTGGATTTGTTGTTTCTCCGGAAACGGTTAAGGTTTTGTCTTTTTTATTGAGGTTAATATCAAAAACTTCAACACGTTTATCGGGGGCATAAATAGTTTTGAGGCTGTCTTTTAAGGTTTCAAAATCGTTTTGATGGTTTGTTTCATGTTTGTTACAAGACATTAAAACAAGTAAAATAAATATAGCTGAGTAATGTTTCATTAAAGTTTGATTTGTGAAAGCTAAAATACAAAAATGAAGTAATTTAAAATTTGTGTTATTTTGATTTGAAAGCTTGGGTGTAATTGAATAGGTTCGTTTAATGGTTCACGGATATGCGCCTGTTTCAATGGCTTATATCCGCCGTTAAACGAAGCTAGTTAATTTTTCTGACAAAGTCAAGTATTGGTAAAGTGAAAAATATAAGTTTAAAAGTAACGTGGAAATTAATTAGAAGATAAATCCATATTCGCATTCAAACCATCAATATAATTTAAAACGTCATCTTTCCCAATGTCTTTGGTTGATGAGGTTATAAAGTAATTGGGCATGGTTTCCCAGGTTTCCAAAAGTACCTTTTTATAAGCGTCAACATATCGATTAATAGCCTTGGGTTTTAGTTTATCGGCTTTAGTAAAAATGATTGAAAATGGTATGCCGTTTTCACCCAACCATTGCATAAATTCTAAATCGATGGGTTGCGGATTGTGCCTAATATCAACCAATACAAAGGCGGTTACCAATTGCTCTCGCAATGCAAAATATTGGGTTATAAATTTTTGAAAAACCTTTTTTGCACTTTTTGACACTCGAGCGTAACCATAACCCGGTAAATCGACTAAATGCCAATTTTTATTAATTAAAAAATGATTGATAAGCTGCGTTTTTCCCGGTCTTCCAGAGGTTTTTGCTAAACTTTTTCGACTGGTTAGCATATTGATTAACGACGATTTACCAACATTACTCCTGCCAATAAACGCGTATTCTGGCAGCATGCTTTTTGGGCATTTGGCCACATCAGAATTGCTCATTACGAATTCGGCAGACTTGATTTTCATTTTCTATGGTATTCCCGAGAATCTCGTCCCGATACCTATCGGGAAGAATCTCATTAATTAATCTCGTTTTGGTAATCTAAATACCTCTTTTGGTTAACCAAGCATTGAGAATTTGGTTAAACTCATCGGGGTGTTCCATCATAGCGGCGTGCCCGCATTTATCAATCCAAAACAACTCCGAGTCTGGTAAAAGTTCGTTGAATTCTTCGGCAACCTCAGGCGGTGTAACATTGTCGTTTTTACCCCAAATAATACAGGTTGGTGTTTGCATTTTGGGCAAATCCTTAGCCATATTATGTCTAATGGCACTTTTGGCAATGGCCAGTGTTTTAATAAGTTTGTTGCGGTCGTTTACCGTTTGGTAAACCTCGTCTACTATTTCCTTTGTAGCTATTTCGGGGTCGTAAAAAACGTCTTGGGCTTTCTTTTTTATCACCTCATAATCACTGCGTTTGGTATAGCCGCCACCCATGGCGCTCTCGTATAACCCTGAGCTTCCGGTAATTACTAGGGCTTCTACCTTTTCCGGAAATAATTTAGTGTGGTATAAACCAATATGCCCACCAAGCGAGTTGCCTAACAAAATAACTTCTTTGTACCCTTTAAATTCTATAAAATCGTGCAGATATTTAGCAAAACTCTTTACGTTGGTTTTAAGTAAAGACATGCTGTAAATGGGTAATTCCGGAATAACGATTTTATATCCTTTTGTACTAAAATATTTTGTGACAGAATCAAAATTGCTCAATCCGCCCATTAAACCGTGTAAAACAATAATGGGTTTGCCTTCTCCAACTTCAATATAGCTATAATTCTTTTCTTTTCTTAAACGATGCGTCATTAACTGGTTAGTCTTTTTCGTTTAAACAAATATAGTTATTTCATTCATATTTCAGCCATTTTAATTTAAGTAGGGAATAATTGTTTTTAAATGAAGATGTTAACAGGGTGTTTATAAATTTAGATTTTTTTGTAAGGGACTGATAGCAAGTGATTAAAATATTTTCAACCTTTTATTATCTATTTAAAATGGTATTTAATCGAAAAATTATTAACAAAGTGTAGTAAAGTGGTAAAATGTGGTAAAATTTTCGATATATTTGAAACTTAAACCTTGAACCGATTATAAATCGCTTTGAACTCATTAATAGGAACATACGATTGTAAAGTAGATGCCAAAGGCAGGCTTATGATGCCTTCTGGCATGAAAAAGCAATTGGCAGCTGTTTTAGAAGATGGGTTTGTGCTGCGGCGTTCTGTGTTTCAGCCGTGTTTGGAATTGTACCCGATGAGCGAGTGGCAAACGGTAATGCAAAAAATAAATAAGCTGAATAGGTTTAAAAAAAAGAACAACGATTTTATCCGTCGGTTTAATGCCGGAGCGCGAATGGTGGATGTTGATGGCAGTGGGCGTTTGTTAATCCCGAAAGACCTTATTGGATTTGCAGGCATTACAAAAAACATTGTGATTTCTCCAGCGGTCAATATTATTGAAATTTGGGATAAAGATAAATACGAGCAGACTATTGATGATGCTGCAATTGATTTTGCAGATTTAGCTGAAGAGGTAATGGGACAAGACGATGACGACCATGGTATATCATAATCCAGTTTTATTAAAAGAAACCGTTGATGGTTTAAATATTAAAGAAGATGGTGTTTATGTAGATGTCACTTTTGGCGGCGGCGGACACAGTAAAGAAATACTGAAACGACTTGGTGAAAACGGGAAATTATTTGCTTTTGATCAAGATTTAGACGCGCTTGAAAATGCCATTGATGATGAGAGGTTTACGCTGATTCATGAAAATTTTAGATACGTAAAACGTTTTTTAAGATTTCATGGCGTAAAACAAGTGGATGGTGTTTTGGCTGATTTTGGAGTGTCGTCGCATCAATTTGATGTTGCCGAACGTGGTTTTTCAACACGTTTTGAAGCAGATTTGGACATGCGAATGAATCAGCAAAACGAGTTATCTGCTTTTAATGTGGTTAACGAATATAGCGAAGAGCGTTTAAAACAGGTGTTTTTGCAGTATGGCGAATTGCGTGCGGCCCCGGCAATGGCACGATTAATTGTGGAGTATCGCAATAACGAGCCAATAAAAACGAGCGAACAGTTAAAAAAAGTGTTAAAAAAGTTTTTGCCACCACGACATGAAAATAAGGTGTTGGCGCAAATTTATCAAGCGATTCGGATTGAAGTAAATCAGGAAATTGAGGTGTTAAAAGAATTTTTGATGCAAACACCAGAAATATTAAAAGTTGGTGGTCGTTTAAGTTTTATATCCTATCACTCTTTAGAGGACAGGTTGGTAAAACGTTTTATAAGAAACGGATTGTTTGAAGGTGAACCAGAACGCGATATGTTCGGAAATTTTGAGGTACCCTTAAAAAAAGTGAATGGTTTAATTGTACCATCAAAAGAGGAAATTAAAATAAATAGTAGAGCCCGAAGTGCAAAACTTCGAATTGCTGAAAAGTTGTAAAAGGAGTTGTCATTCCGAGGAGCTTTTCGCGACGTGGGAATCTCTTGAAATGAAATCGTAAAAAAAAGAAACAGATTGCCACGCCTAAAAAGGCTCGCAAAGACAAAAAATAATAATCTAGGTTGAAAAAAAACATTTACAGCATATTAAAAGGAACATTTTTAGTGAGTGACGATTCGTTTAAAAATTGGCGCATGATTCTTTTTATATCTGGTTTGGCTATTGTTATGATTGCAAGTTCGCACAGTGCCGATAAAAAAGTATATGAAGTTGCACGATTAAAAAATGAAGTTAACGAAATGCGTTCGGCATTTATAGATGGCAGATCAAAACTGATGCGCCTCAAAATGGAATCGGCAGTCGTTATCAAAATGAAAGAAAAGGGCTTGTCGCCATCGGTGATTCCGCCCAAAAAAATAAAAGTAAAATCCCAAAATTAAAAAGCGAACCTTGGCAGTAAACGAGAAAGGCATATTAAACCGATTGTATTTTATAGCAGGATGTATGTTCATCTTTGGCGTTGCTGTGGTGTTTAAATTGCTGAGTATTCAATTTATACAAGGCGATAAATACAAAGCTCTGGCGACCGAGCGCATTATTAAAGATGTTGTAATTCCTGCCAACAGAGGTAATGTGTATTCGGCCAATGGAAATTTGTTGGCAACCTCGGTGCCTAAATACGATATTAGGATTGATGCCATTACGCCAACATCAAAAACCTTTGAGAAATATTTAAAACCGTTATGCGATTCACTTTCAAAATACTCAGGTAAGTCATCAAATTATTATCAAAAGGAAATCAGAAAAGCGCGAGCCAATAAAAACCGATATTATTTGTTGGCTAGAAATATTGGGTATGCGGATTATATCAGAATTCGAAATTTTCCTTTGTTAAATCTCGGTGCTTTTAAAGGCGGATTAATTGTAAAACAAACCACTAAGCGCGAACATCCTATGGGCGGAATAGCTCAGCGAACCATTGGTTACGAACGTTTTGATGAGGATGGCAATGTAACACGACCAGGAATTGATGGCGCTTATGGTATTCAGTATTTACGAGGCAAACCGGGAAAAAGAAAAAAACAGAAAATAGGAAAAGGCCAATGGAAACCTTTAAGTGATGCTAACGAAATTGAGCCTAAAGATGGTTACGATGTGTACACCACCATTAATGTGAATATTCAAGATATCGCGCATCATGCCCTTTTGGAGCAATTGGAGAAATATAAAGCAGACCACGGTTGTGTGGTGGTTATGGAAACTAAAACGGGCGAAGTAAAAGCTATAGCAAATCTAGGTAGAAATTCACTTGGTAATTATTATGAAAGACGAAACTATGCTGTATGGGAATCGCATGAACCAGGTTCGACATTCAAATTAATGGCAATTACTGCAGCTCTTGAAGATAAAGTGATTGATACGAGCGATGTGGTTGATACCGAAAAAGGGATTTTAACTTTCTATGGAAAAAAAGTAAGAGATTCAAAACATGGTGGTTACGGTAAAATATCAATTTCTAAAGCTTTTGAGGTGTCATCAAATACAGGAATAGTGAAAGCTATCGATCAGGCTTACGGAAAAAAACCAAGCAGATTTGTCGATAGACTTTACGATATGAGTTTGAATGAAAAATTAGGACTGCCCATTATTGGTGAGTCTAGTCCAATTATTCCTGACCCAAGAATAAAGAACAAACGCTGGAGCGGTATTGCATTGCAATGGATGGCTTATGGTTACGGTGTCTCATTTACACCATTACAAACCTTAACGTTTTATAATGCCATTGCCAACGATGGCGTTATGGTAAAACCTCAATTTTTAAAAGAAGTTAAGGAGTTTGATAAAACCATTGTGCCTTTTGAAAAAGAAGTGATAAACGAACGCATCTGTTCTAAAGAAACCGTTGCAAAAGTGCAGCAATTATTAAAGAACGTGGTTGAGAAAAAACACGGTACGGGTAATAAATTATATTCTGAAAATTTCTCGATGGCGGGAAAAACAGGGACTTGTCAAAAAGATTACAGGGATAAAGAAAAACTGAATTATATCTCGTCGTTCGCGGGGTATTTTCCGGCCGATAACCCTAAATATTCGTGCATCGTCGTTATTCACGAACCAGATAAAAGTGTCGGGTATTACGGTGCCGATGTTTCTGGGCCCGTATTCAAAAAAATAGCTCAAAAAATATTTACCGACACACCAATTATTGACGAGGTAGAATCTTTAGAAGTTAAAAGTGCATCAACAGAAAAAGAATACGAAAGTTTTTATAAAACAGCACAAACCTATAAAACCATTATGCCAAACGTAATTGGGCTGCCCGCTATGGATGCTGTGGCCTTATTGGAAAATATGGATGTAGATATAAAAGTGAAACTTAATGGTAGCGGCATTGTAAAAGCACAATCTATTGGTAAAAACATCAAATTAAAAAACAATCAAACCGTCGTTTTAAAAGCATCATGATAGTATTAAAAGACATATTGTACAAAGTAACCATCAACGCTGTTGTTGGGAGCACGAGTGTGTCTATTAATAATATTCATTTCGATTCGCGAAACATTAAAAAATCGGATTTATTTGTCGCTATTAAAGGCAATATAGTGGATGGACATAAATTTATTGAAGTCGCTATAAAAAACGGAGCTATAGCTATTGTTTGCGAAACATTGCCAGATATTTTGGTTGATGGCGTAACCTATGTTGAGGTTGATAATTCCAAAAGCGCCTTGGCATTTATGGCATCAAATTTTTATGATGCGCCTTCAGAAAATTTGAAGCTTGTTGGTGTTACGGGAACCAACGGAAAAACCACTGTGGCAAGTTTATTATATCAGCTGTTTAAAAAAGCTGGGTATAAAGTCGGTTTACTTTCCACTGTAAAAATATTAATCGATAATAAAGCTTATAAAGCGACGCACACTACGCCCGATTCATTAACCATAAACAGGTGTTTAAAGGAAATGAATGATGCTGGTGTTGAGTTTTGCTTTATGGAGGTAAGCTCTCACGGCATTCATCAAAATAGAATTGAGGGATTGTATTTTGAAGGCGGCATTTTTACCAATCTGTCTCACGATCATTTAGATTATCACAACACTTTTGCGGAATATCGCGATGTTAAAAAAGTGTTTTTTGACAGTCTCTCGTCAAAAGCATTTGCACTTGTGAATACCGATGATAAAAACGGATTGGTGATGCTGCAAAATACAAAAGCAAAAAAATACACCTATGCACTAAAGGGTTATGCCGATTATAAAGCGCAGATTTTAGAAAATCAGTTTAGTGGTTTGTTGCTTAAAGTGAACGATAGCGAAGTTTGGACGCGGCTAATTGGGAATTTCAACGCTTATAATGTGTTGGCTATTTACGCTACTGCGGAATTGTTAGGCTTGGAAAAAGTGGAGATTTTAAGATTGATAAGTGAATTGGAGAGTGTTAGTGGGCGATTTCAATACATCATTTCAGACGAAAAAATAACGGCTATTGTCGATTATGCACATACGCCCGATGCCTTAAAAAATGTATTGGAAACCATTAATAGTATCCGCACTAAAAATGAAGCATTAATTACGGTTGTTGGTTGCGGAGGCGATAGAGATAAAACCAAGCGCCCTAAAATGGGGTACATAGCGTCGGCATTAAGTACTAAAGTGGTTTTTACAAGCGATAATCCGCGAAGCGAAAAACCAGAAGCCATTCTTGAAGATATTGAAAAAGGTGTCGAACCTCAAAACTTTAAAAAAACAGTAACCATAACCGATAGGAAACAGGCTATTAAAACGGCATGCCAAATGGCGCAACCAAACGATATTATTTTAATAGCCGGAAAAGGGCACGAAACCTATCAGGAAATTAAAGGCGAACGTTTCGATTTTGATGATTATAAAATAGTGCAGGAATTTTTAAAACAATTACAGAAATAATTTTTGTCATTCCTGCGAAGGCAGGAATCCACAATAAATAATAAAAATAAGCAATAAAAAATAGTATAAATGCTGTATTACCTATTTGAATATTTAGAAACTGAATTCCAATTACCGGGAGCCCGACTCTTTAGTTATTTAACTTTTAGAGCAGCATTAGTTATGATTTTATCATTGCTAATTTCAACTATCTACGGGAAAAGAATCATTCGTTTTCTGCAGAAAAAGCAAATGGGAGAAACCATTAGGGATTTAGGTTTAGAGGGGCAAAAAGAAAAAGCAGGCACACCAACTATGGGTGGTATCATTATTATTCTTGCCACTTTAATTCCGGTTTTATTGCTCGCTAAACTTGAAAACATATACATCATTTTACTCATCGTTACAACGCTTTGGATGGGGGTTATTGGTTTTATAGACGATTATTTAAAGAAATTTAAAAATGATAAAGACGGCTTAAAAGGGCGTTTTAAAGTGCTCGGACAAATAGGGTTGGGAATCATTGTTGGGGCGACTTTGTTTTTCCATAACGATGTAACAATGAAAGAAAAGTTGCCTATAGAAGAACAACGTATTCTGTTGGCAGAAAACCCAAATATAGAAGCCTCAAAACTATTTCAAGACGAAATAAAATCAACCAAAACAACCATTCCTTTTGTAAAAGGCAATGAATTTGATTATGCAAAATTAATCACTTGGGTAAGTCCAAATTTAGAAAAATACGCTTGGGTAATTTTTATTCTGGTGGCCATTTTTATAATAACAGCCGTGTCCAATGGGGCAAATCTCACCGACGGCATTGACGGGTTGGCAGCAGGAACATCGGCCATAATCGTGCTTACTTTGGGCATTTTCGCTTGGGTTTCGGGTAATATTATTTTTTCAGAATATCTCAATATTATGTACATCCCGCGCGTGGAAGAAATTACCATTTACATCGCTGCATTTGTTGGGGCACTTATTGGGTTTTTGTGGTACAACACTTATCCCGCACAAGTGTTTATGGGCGATACGGGAAGTTTGACTATTGGCGGCATTATAGCGGTAATTGCCATTGCGGTACGCAAAGAGTGGCTTATTCCTGTGTTGTGCGGTATATTTTTAGCTGAGAATTTATCGGTGGTTATGCAAGTGAGTTGGTTTAAATACACCAAGAAAAAATATGGAGAAGGACGTCGCATTTTTAAAATGTCGCCATTGCATCATCACTATCAAAAATTAGGATATCACGAAAGTAAAATTGTAACACGGTTTTGGATTGTAGGGATATTGCTGGCGATTCTAACGATTGTAACATTGAAAATACGATAACAAATTTGCCACTCCCGCAAGGTTTTTAAAACCTTGTAGGTATAATGAACAAAATGAAGAAAAGCGAATCAAACCCGAGCGAGAAACGGTACTTTTTTGGAGAAAGAGGAGAGGGTTTTTTAGTCGTATTAGGTGGAGGAGAAAGCGGTGCGGGAACAGCGCTTTTAGGAAAAGAAAAAGGATACAAAGTGTTTGTTTCCGATAAGGGAAAAATAAAAGAAAAATATAAACAAGTTCTTATACATAATGAGATTGAATGGGAAGATGAAAAGCATTCGGCGGAAAAAATACTGACTGCCGATATCGTCATGAAAAGCCCTGGAATTCCAGATAAAGTGCCTTTGGTAAAGCAAATTCGAGAGCATCAAATTCCGGTAGTTTCAGAAATTGAATTTGCATCAAAATTCACCAAAGCAACCCTTGTTGGAATTACAGGAAGCAATGGTAAAACAACAACGGCAACCTTAACACATCATATTTTAAAACAAGAATTGAATGTGGGGCTGGCGGGTAATATTGGCGACAGTTTTGCGAAACAGATTTTGGAATACGATTTTGAAAATTACGTGCTTGAGATTAGCAGTTTTCAATTGGATGATATTATCGATTTTAAACCCAAAATAGCTGTGATTACCAATATAACGCCCGATCATTTGGATAGATATAACAATCAATTTGAAAGTTATATCGCTTCAAAATTTAGAATTGCCATGAATCAAACAAAAGACGATTATTTGATTTTTGATGCCGATGACGACGTGATTACCAATCATTTAAAAAACAACCCAGTTCAATCCACATTACTGCCATTTTCATTAACAAAAACAATTGAAAATGGCGCGTATTTAGACAAACAAAACATAATAATAACAATAGATAACAACCAAATAATTATGCCAACAACAAAGCTAGCATTAGAGGGAAAACACAACGTTAAAAATGCTATGGCTGCCTCGACAGTGTCGCATTTATTAAAAATTAGAAAGCAAACCATTCGCGAAAGTTTAGAGAATTTTCAAGGGGTAGAGCATCGTTTGGAGAATGTATTAAAAATAAATAAAGTTCAGTATATAAACGACTCAAAAGCAACCAATGTAAACGCAACGTACTACGCTTTGGAGAGTATGGATGCGCCTACCGTTTGGATTGTTGGCGGCACAGATAAAGGCAATAATTACGAAGAATTATTTCAGTTTGTAAACGAAAAAGTAAAGGCTATTATTTGCTTGGGTGCCGATAATGAAAAACTGATGCGCACGTTTGGGGATATGGTAGATATCATAATTGAAACTCAATTTATGAGCGAAGCTGTAAAAATAGCTTATAAAATTGCCGAAGCAGGAGATAATGTGTTGTTATCGCCAGCTTGTGCTAGTTTCGATTTGTTTGAAAATTACGAAGACCGAGGGCGTCAATTTAAAAATGCAGTAAGGAATCTTTAACATAATTAATAAACTAAATGTCATGCTGAGCTTGTCGAAGCATCTCATTAAAAAACATGCAAACATTATTTAAAAACATAAAAGGAGATCGGTTAATTTGGGCTATAGTGGCGCTATTGGCCATACTATCGTTTTTGCCAGTGTACAGTGCCGCAAGTAATTTGGCGTATCGTGGCGGGAATGGTAACACCTTTGCGTTTTTTGTTAAGCACTTTATGCATTTGTTTTTGGGGTTTGTCATTATGTACGGAGTACACAAAATTCCATATCGATATTTTAAAGGGCTTTCGCTGGTGTTGGTCCCGGTAACCTTAGTATTGTTGGGTATTACCATGTTGCAAGGCACAACCATTGAAGGCGCCAATGCTAGCAGATGGATACAAATACCCATTGTGGGCATGTCGTTTCAAACATCCACATTTGCCTCGGTTGTATTAATGGTTTATGTAGCGCGCTACATGTCTAAAATTAAGGATAAAACAGTAACATTTAAGGAGTCCATTTTACCATTATGGTTACCGGTTTTTTTGATATTGGTGCTTATTCTTCCGGCTAACTTTTCAACGGCTGCCATTATGTTTTTAATGGTCATTATGTTGGTTTTTTTAGGCGGATATCCCATTCGGTATTTGGCCGTAATTATAGGTTCGGGTATTTTGGTGTTGGTTATGTTTGTGTTGATAGCGAAGGCGTTTCCGGATGCTATGCCAAACAGGGTGGATACCTGGATGAGTAGAATTGAAAGCTTTTCTGATCCTGAAGATACCGTAGCCGATTATCAAATTGAAAAAGCAAAAATAGCTATTGCCTCGGGCGGTGTTAAAGGTGTTGGTCCGGGTAAAAGCATACAAAAGAATTTTTTACCGCAATCCTCATCCGATTTTATTTTCGCCATAATTATCGAAGAATACGGATTGTTGGGCGGCTTTACTATTATGATTTTATACATGTGGTTGTTGTTTAGAATTGTAATAGCGGCGCAGAAATCTGATACCATTTTTGGTAAACTTTTAGTACTTGGTGTGGGCTTGCCCATTGTGTTTCAGGCCTTGATTAATATGGCTGTTGCCGTAGAGTTGTTCCCCGTTACAGGGCAAACCTTACCGTTAATTAGTAGTGGAGGTACATCTATTTGGATGACCTGTTTAGCCATTGGTATTATACTAAGCGTAAGTGCAAAACGAGAAGAAATAAAAGAACAAGAAAACAGTGAAGATAATCCGTTAGAAATTCTATCGGAAACAATATAGCATCCTGCAAGGTTTCAAAAACCTTGTAGGTATAGAAATAAAGAATAACATTAGTGAATTAGTGGCAATAAAAAAAACATACAAAATTATTCTTTCCGGTGGAGGCACAGGCGGACACATCTATCCTGCCATTGCTATTGCAAACGAAATTAAGTCGCGGTTTCCCGATGCTGAATTTTTATTCGTGGGCGCCAAAGATCGTATGGAAATGGAAAAAGTGCCACAAGCGGGATACAAAATTAAAGGGCTGTGGATTTCTGGAATTCAACGAAAACTGACTCTAAAAAATGGAGCCTTTCCTTTTAAAGTGATGAGTAGCCTTTTTAAGTCGAGTAAAATTATTAAATCCTTTAAACCAGATATAGCCATAGGTACAGGTGGTTTTGCAAGTGGGCCATTGTTGTATGTGGCTGCTTCAAATAAGATTCCAACTTTAATACAAGAGCAGAATTCTTTTCCGGGCATTACAAATAAACTATTGGGAAAAAAAGTGGATAAAATATGTGTGGCTTACGATAATTTAGAGCGGTTTTTCCCAAAAGATAGATTGATTAAAACAGGAAATCCAGTGCGCCAGGATTTGTTGGATATTGAAACTAAAACGGTTGAAGCTAAAAATCATTTCAACTTAAAACACGGAAAATACACGCTTTTAGTAATTGGTGGGAGTTTGGGCTCAAAACGCATTAATGAGTTGATTGAAAAAGAATTGGATTTTTTAGATACTCAAAACGTGCAAATTATATGGCAATGTGGTAAGTTGTATTATCAGCAATATAAAATTTACGGAAACACAAAAAACGTACAGGTTTATGAGTTTTTAAATAATATGGATTTTGCATATGCCGCTGCCGATGTTGTAATTTCCAGAGCTGGAGCAATCTCGGTATCGGAATTGTGTATTGTAGGCAAACCTGTAATTTTTATTCCGTCGCCAAACGTGGCCGAAGACCATCAAACCAAAAATGCTTTGGCTGTGGTTAACAATAATGCGGCATTATTGATTAAAGAAGAAGATTTAGATGCCGATTTCGAGAACAAGTTTTCACAATTAATCGCTTCCGCGGAAAAACAAAAAGAACTGGGAGCAAACATAAAAAAGCTGGCATTGGTTAATGCCACAAAAGAAATAGTAGACGAAGTAGAAAAACTACTTATAAAATAAATGGATTTAAAAAGCAAACATAGTATCTATTTTATCGGCATTGGCGGTATTGGCATGAGTGCGTTGGCACGCTATTTTCACGCCAATAACAAACATGTGGCTGGTTATGATAAAACGCCAACCACAATTACTGATGCCTTGTCGGCTTTAAATATTCAAATTCATTTTGATGATGCCGTTGAAAAAATTGATGCTAAATTTTTAAATCCCGAAAGCACTTTGGTGGTTTACACGCCTGCAATACCTGAGAATCATACCGAATTAAATTATTTTAAATCGCATGGTTTTCACATTTTAAAACGCTCTGAGGTTTTAGGGTTGATAACAGAAAACACCTATTGTTTAGCTGTTGCCGGTACACACGGAAAAACAACAACAACGAGTATTTTAGGGCATTTAATGTACGAATGTGGGGTTGAGTTAACTGCTTTTTTAGGTGGTATTAGCGAAAATTACAATTCGAATTTGATTCTAAAAGGAACCGAAGTTTCAGTAGTTGAAGCTGATGAATTTGATAGGTCGTTTTTAACGCTATCACCAGATTTGGCATGTATCACTTCAATGGATGCTGATCATTTGGACATTTACGGAGACGCTTCAGAATTAATACATTCATTTCAAGATTTTTCAAAAAGAATCAAGCCCAACGGAAAGTTGTTTGTTAAAAATGGGTTGCCACTAAATGGCATCACTTATGGTATTGAAGACGATTCAGATTACAGTATTCAAAATATAAAAATAAAAAACGGAACCTATGTTTTTGATGTAAAAACACCAAAAGCGGTACTTGAAAATTTACAATTTAACCTACCTGGGAGACATAATTTGTCGAATGCATTAATAGCCTTGGCGATGGCTGTAGAAAATGGTTGCCCACACCAACAGCTCGCCAAAGCTTTAGCATCTTATAAAGGTGTTAAACGCCGATTTACCTATCAAATAAAAACCGATAATTTAGTGTTTATAGACGATTACGCGCATCACCCCGAAGAAATTAATGCCGTACATCAAGCGGTTCGAGAAATGTACCCGGATAAAAGAACACTGGCTATTTTTCAGCCTCATTTATATACACGAACACGCGACTTTATCGACGAGTTTGCCCAAAGTTTATCACAGTTTGACGAAGTTGTCTTATTAGATATTTATCCAGCTCGCGAAGAGCCCATCGAGGGCGTTACATCCAAATGGCTGTTGGGTAAAATAAAAAATGAAAACAAACAGTTGGTTAGTAAAGCCAATTTGCTGAAAACCATACATAAAAGTCAGGCTCAAATTATTTTAACTATGGGCGCTGGCGATATTGGCGAAGAAGTAAAACACATTAAAAAGGAATTGAGCATTGCGAGTTAATTGGAATTACATAAAAATGATTTGTCTGCTAACATTGGTAGTCTTTTTGTTCGCTTTTTCATCAAGCAGAAACGGACAACGAGCAGTGAGCAAACCGCAGGTAAAATTTATTGGCGAAAACAACCTTTTTATAACTAATGAGGCTGTTAGTAAATTGTTAATACAAAAATACAATGGCGTTAAAAATGTACCCAAAGAAACTTTAGTTTTGAATGAATTAGAAAATGCCCTAAAATCTAATCCCATGATAAAAACTGCGGAGGTGTATGTTGCTGTTAACGGTACACTTAACGCGGAAATTGAACAAAAAACACCTATTGCAAGAGTAAGCACAAATGCGTCTTATTATATTGATGACGAAGGCTCGTATATGCCGCTATCAAATAATTATTCAGCAAGAGTGCCCTTAGTTACTGGTTATGTTGAAAAAAATAATTTAAAAAATGTCTATAAAGTAGCACGTAAAATTAGGAACGACGATTTTCTAAAAAAGAATGTTATAGAAATTCATCAAACTGCTAATGAAAAAATCTACTTAAAGTTGAGACAATGTAATTTTTTAGTTCAATTAGGCAATGTTAATTTTTTAGATAAGAAAATCAACAACCTAAAGGCGTTTTATCAAAAAAATCAAAAAGACAAAACGCTTAATAATTATAGCAAAGTTAATTTGCAATTTGAAAACCAAGTAGTGTGCAGTAAACTAAATTGAATAAGTTAATAAACGGCGAATACATTGAATGTAAAACCCCAATGATTGAGCAAAACGTAAACCATGGAGCATAATTTAGCAGTAGGATTAGATATAGGAACCACAAAAATTGTGGCTATGATTGGTCGTAAAAACGAGTACGGCAAAGTCGAAATTTTGGGTATTGGAAAATCTAAAAGCTTGGGTGTGCATCGTGGTGTGGTAAATAATATTACCCAAACTATCCAATCTATCCAACAGGCCGTTCAGCAAGCTGAAGCTGCAGCCGACATGAAGATTGTTAGCGTAACCGTTGGTATTGCTGGGCAGCATATACGAAGCCTTCAACATAGCGATTATATCACACGGTCGAATTCTGAAACCGTTATTGACGATAACGATATTGACAGGCTGATTAACCAAGTGCATAAATTGGTCATGCTTCCCGGAGAGGAAATTATTCATGTATTGCCACAAGAGTATAAAGTTGATGGACAAGCCGAAATAAAGGAGCCCATCGGGATGTACGGCGGCCGATTAGAAGCTAACTTCCATGTGGTTGTAGGGCAAGTATCGTCAATAAGAAATGTGGGACGTTGCATACAAAGTGCCGGTTTAAATTTAGAAGGCATCACCTTAGAGCCATTGGCCTCATCCAATGCGGTATTGAGTCAAGAGGAAAAAGAGGCGGGTGTCGCATTAATCGATATTGGTGGCGGAACCACCGATTTAGCCATTTTTAGAGATGGCATCATTCGTCATACAGCGGTAATCCCGTTTGGTGGCAATGTGATAACTGAAGATATAAAAGAAGGATGCTCCATCATTGAAAAACAAGCGGAGCTTTTAAAAATAAAATTTGGTTCGGCGTGGCCCGGGGAAAATAAAGACAACGAGATTGTCTCTATTCCAGGGTTGCGAGGCAGAGAACCTAAAGAAATCACTTTAAAAAACCTATCTAAAATAATTCATGCGCGTGTTGTGGAAATTGTAGAGCAGGTTTACGCTGAGATTAAAAACTACGGTCACGAAGAGCAAAAAAAGAAGCTCATTGCCGGCATTGTTTTAACAGGTGGCGGCGCACAATTAAAACACTTAAAGCAATTGGTGGAATACATAACTGGCATGGACACCAGAATAGGCTATCCGAACGAGCATTTGGCTGGCGATAGTGACGAAGATATTACAAGCCCGCTGTACGCTACTGCCGTAGGTTTAGTTTTAGATGGCTTAAAACGTGAAGACAGAAAACAAATAGAGCAACAGCAACAAAAAGAAATTGAAGAGGCCGAAGCGCCCAAAGAAGAAATAAAGGAAAAACCAGTTAAAGAACGACGTTCGTTCCTAGATAAATTGACAGAGCGCGTTAAAGATTTTTTAGATAACGCAGAGTGATTATAAATCCATTGAATTAAAAATATTAAGTACAAAACCCCAGTAAAACAGAATTTATGAGCAGCAAAAAAGAATTCGAAAGCATTGCATTTGATTTACCAAAGAATCAGTCGAATGTCATTAAAGTTATTGGCGTTGGCGGTGGTGGCAGCAATGCCATTAACCACATGTTCCAACAAGGCATTAAAGGCGTCGATTTTTACGTTTGTAATACCGATGCGCAAGCCCTACAAAACAGCGGTGTTCCCAACAAAATCCAATTAGGTGTTAATTTAACCGAAGGATTAGGTGCAGGCGCAAACCCCGATATTGGAGAACAATCGGCAGTTGAGAGTTTTGATGATATTTCAACCATGCTTGATACCAACACAAAAATGGTGTTTATAACGGCAGGAATGGGCGGAGGAACCGGAACCGGTGCAGCTCCAATTATAGCAAAAATGGCAAAAGATCTGGATATTTTAACCGTTGGTATCGTTACGATGCCTTTCGCTTTTGAAGGTAAAATGCGTATCGAGCAATCTCAAAAAGGCATTGAAAAATTACGGGATGTTGTCGATTCTTTAATTGTAATAAATAATAACAAACTTCGCGAGGTATATGGTAACCTTGGTTTTAAAGCCGGTTTTTCAAAGGCCGACGAAGTGCTATCTACTGCTGCTCGTGGTATAGCCGAGGTTATTACGCATCACTACACACAAAACATCGATTTACGCGATGCCAAAACCGTTTTAAGCAATAGCGGAACGGCCATAATGGGTTCTGCCTTGGCATCCGGTCAAAACCGCGCTCAAGATGCTATTCGTAAAGCTTTGGATTCGCCATTGTTAAACGATAATAAAATTACGGGCGCTAAAAATGTATTGCTTTTAATTGTTTCTGGGTCGCACGAAATAACCATTGACGAAATTGGTGAAATTAACGACCATATTCAAACCGAAGCCGGACATGGCGCTAACATTATTATGGGTGTTGGCGAAGACGAAGCTTTAGAAGAATCTATTGCAGTTACTATTATTGCAACAGGTTTTAATATCGAACAACAAGACGAGATTTCTAACACAGAAACCAAAAAGGTAGTGCACTCGTTAGATGAAGAAGAAGATATTAGCCTTAAAAGTAAAGACCCTGTAATTATTGAGCCTATTGTTGAATTAGAGGAGAAAAAAGAAACGCCAATAGTGAGGCATACCTTAGATTTGGAGTTAGATGAAGAGCCTGTAAAACCAACAAAAAAAGCGGTTGTAAAACAAGATATTGCAGACGATTTTTCAAAAGACATCAATTTAATTCCAACTTCAGAAATCATTAAAAATATTGATGTGGTTTACGATGAGGTTAAATCGAATCATAATGAAGAGGAAGATTTTATCATCAAGCCCGTAACAAAAATGTCTAAAGGTGCTGAAAACATGACAGATGTTGAGGTGATTTCAGATTATATTGAAGAAGAACAACAAATCACATTAACGTTCGATTTGCCGTTGTCTTCAGATAATGAGGAAGATATTAAAAACGACGATGTTGTTTCTCATCAATTAAATGAAGAAGAAATAAAGGATATGCCTGTTAAAGACCATGTGGAGCTTATTACCGTTAATGAAACCAACGAAAAAGGTGATATTCGGTATGCTTTGGATGATTATGTGGAAGTGGAATCTTCAATAAATAAAAAATCATCAAAATCCAAAGTAGTTGAAGAAGAGGTGGACAACGATATTGTTTTTGAGAAAAAAGTTTTACCTCAAGAAAACACTGAAGAAACAGCAAATGATGAGGTAGATCCGCTTAACAGCCCTATTTCAGATTTGTTAAAAGAACGCGCAGACGAACGCAGACGGAAGATGAAAGAGTTCAATTATAAATTTAATAGTGCTAAAATTGACGATATCGAAAAAACGCCAGCTTATAAACGTCAAGGCGTAAATTTAGAAGAAGCCAAACATTCTTCTGAAACCGATATGTCGCGAACCAGTATTGGTTTGGATGATAACGACGATATTCAATTACGAAACAATAATTCTTTTTTACACGATAATGTAGATTAAAATTACATACATTGAATTAACTCGATGTTATGCCCGAAAAGTTCCCTCAACTTTTCGGGCATTTTTGTTATCCAAGTTTCCCGCGATAAAAACAGCTTATTTCTTTTTTAAAAATGATTTTTTAACTGAATACAGTAGGCTGAAGACTGCGGACTTTTTTATATCTTCGCATTTCAAATAAAAACCATGAGTTTACAACAAACCATAATGCCGGCTTTAAAAGCAGCAATGAAAGCTAAAGACCAAACGGCTTTAACGGCATTGCGCGCAGTTAAAACGGCTATTCTATTGGCGCAAACAGAAAGTGGTGCCAAGGCAGAATTAACCGAGGAACAAGAGATTAAAATTCTTCAAAAGCAAGTAAAGCAACGCAGGGATAGTGCTGCGATTTATTTGGAACAAGGGCGTGAAGATTTAGCTGCTCCCGAATTGGCCGAAGCCGATGTGATTGCTCAGTTTTTACCTGAAGCTTTAAGTGAAGAGGAAATTGAAAAAGTGGTTGTAATGACCATTGATTCAATAGGGGCAGAAGGCATGAAGGATATGGGGAAAGTTATGGGTATAGTAAGTAAGGAGTTGGCGGGACAAGCCGACGGGAAAACCATTTCTAATATAGTCAGACAAAAATTGTCGTAATAATAATTGGCTGCGTAGTTCAACTGGATAGAATATCAGATTTCGGCTCTGAGGGTTGGGGGTTCGAATCCCTCCGCGGTCACGAATAAACAAATAAACTTTGTCTCAAATCAAGTCCGCTTGAATTTGTAAGCAAAGTTTTTTTGTTTTCAAAATAGAGCTTTAAGATATGCGGGTAGCGAGTCTCGTTCATATGAGCTTAAAATTTCAATTCAATCGTAATTTAAAAATAAAATCTAAAACCTTAATTAATCTTTTTGGTGGTTTTACAAATAAAAAAGCCCTGTAACGCAATATTACAGGGCTTTTTATTTTTTATACATGTAATGTTGTTTACCAGAATAAAGCGTATAAAACAGTTAAAATAATCATTACTGCAAACGATCCGATGTTAAACAATGGTGAAGTTTTAAACAATTGTTTTGTAATTGGTATGCCTTTTTCATCATCTGCACCTTTGTGTTGTACATAACTAAATATAGCAATAACCAACATGGTTAAAAGTAGTGTTAATCCCATTTGGTCCATAAACGGTATATCAACAAAGAAAGGTGATGTAGACCATCCTTTTGGTGCTACTTTAAAGTACATCGCAATTGGAATGGAGGCCAATGCACCAATAATCGCTGCTTTGTTGGTGGTTTTCTTCCAAAATAAACCTAGTAAGAACACCGCTAAAATACCTGGGCTCACTATGCCGGTATATTCTTGAATAAACTGGAAGGCTTGGTCTAAATTACCTAAAAGCGGAGCAACTATACAAGCAATTACTAAAGCGATAAACGCGGAGATTCTTCCCGTATTTACGGTAGCTTTATCGCTAGCTGTTTTATTGATGTATTGCTTGTAAATATCCATCGTAAAGATGGTAGATGTTGAGTTTAACATAGACGCTAAAGAAGACACTATGGCGGCAGCCAATGCAGCAAATGCTAATCCTTTAAGGCCAGTTGGTAAAAATTGCAATAACCAAGGGTAGGCTTTATCAGCTTGTTCTAATGATGGTAGGTTTCTAGAGGCCACATCACCTAATTTTGCCATAATTTCTGGGTCGTTAATCATAACATAAGCAGCTATGCCTGGAATAACAACAATTAATGGAATAAGTAATTTTAAGAATGCGGCAAATAGAATACCTTTCTGAGCTTCTCTTAGTGATTTGGCTGCAAGGGTTCGTTGAATTATATATTGGTTGAATCCCCAATAATATAGGTTTGCTACCCACATTCCACCAACTAGTACGGCTATTCCCGGTAAATTTTTATACTCCGGATTGGATTCGTCAAGAATCATTTCAAAACGTTCTGGCACTTCCTCAAAAACAGTGTTCAGTCCTGCAATAAAACCATCGCCGCCCGAAACGGTGTTTAGTGCTAAATAAGTGGTTACCAAACCTCCTAATACTAAGAAAACAACTTGTATTACATCGGTCCAAGCCACGGCAGATAAACCGCCATAAAGCGAATAAGCTGCAGCAAACAATGCTAATCCAATAACACCATATATTAGTGGAATTCCTAAAATGGTGTTTAGTGCCAAGGAACCTAAATATAAAACGGTGGTTAAATTCACAAATACATAAAGAGCAATCCAAAATACTGCGAGAATGGTTTTTAGGTTGGTGGAGTAGCGTTTCTCAACAAATTCAGGAATGGTGTAAAGTCCTTTTTCAATAAAAATAGGTAAGAAATATTTACCGACAATTATCAAGGTAATGGCGGCCATCCATTCGTAAGACGCTATGGCAAGCCCTGATGCAAAACCAGAACCGGACATACCTATAAATTGTTCTGCTGAAATGTTAGCGGCAATTAACGATGCGCCAATAGCCCACCAAGGCAGGGATTTACTGGCTAAAAAATAATCTTCAGCGTTTTTTTGATGTCCTTTTTTGTCTCTAGAAACCCATAATCCTACGCCCAAAATTAAAATGGCGTAAGCAATAAAGACCACGTAGTCCCATGTACCAAATCCTGCTGTCATAATGTATTAGTTAGTTTAGTTAGTGTTAAAGCATCAAATATATATATTTATTTTTAAAGATTTGTAGTTTTAATTAATAAAAAAAACAACTAGTAGGGTCTAGTAGGTTTTTATGAAATAATAGATTACCTTTGCGCTAGATATGATTTCAATTCAGAATAAAATAGGCATACCAAAATATAAGCAAATTGTTAATTCGATTGAAGAGGCTATTGCATCTGGGGTACTTAAAAAAGGTGATCAGCTGCCATCGATTAATAAGGTTAAAGATGCGCATTCGCTTTCTAGAGATACGGTTTTAATGGCGTTTAACGAGCTGAAAAACAGAGGTATTATTCAGTCTGTTGTGGGTAAAGGCTACTATGTTGCCAGTGAAGATATTAATGTGAATCAGAAAGTGTTTTTGCTTTTCGATGAGTTAAACTCGTTTAAAGAAGATCTGTATAATTCGTTTTTGGAAGGCTTGGGAGAAAACATTCAAGTCGATATTTTTTTCCATCATTTTAATACAACAATTTTTAGTAAATTGATTCATGACAATATTGGAGCCTATAATTTTTATGTAATTATGCCTGCCAATTTCAATAATTCAAATGCGGTTATTCAAAATCTGCCACAGGAAAAAGTGTATATTTTAGATCAAATACATGACGATTTAAAGCCCTATTCAGCTATTTATCAGAATTTTGAAAAAGATATTTTCAATGGTTTAAAAAAGGCTTTGCATCTAATTGAAAAATACAAAAAAATAATATTGCTTTTCCCTGAGGACAAACAGCCACAGGGTATGTTAAGAGGTTTTAAGCTATTTTGTGAAGCCTATAAAATTGATTATTCGGTTATTGATTCACTAAAAAGCAACACTCCAAAACCTGGAGAACTTTATATTATTCCGGACGATAAAAATTTGCTTCGCATTATAAAATCATTTAAAAATAACAATTTGATATTGGCTAAAGATGTGGGCGTTATTTCGTATAATGATACCTTGCTCAAAGAAATTGTCGCCGATGGTATTACTACCATTTCGACCGATTTTAATGCCATGGGAAAACAATTGGCAAGCATGATACTCAATAAAAAAGTGGGTAAAATTGTAAACCCAAATAACCTTATTTTAAGAAACTCGTTATAACCATTTAAAATTAAATCATAGTGTACAGTATTAAACATCAAAATGAAAACAATGTGTTGGAATTAAAAAATTCCGACGCTTCGTTTTTTGCTAAAATACATTTGAATGATGGCGCCAGTTTACAGGAATTAACACTTAACGGTAAATCGATAATAGTAGATTTAAACCCTTTGGTTTATGCCGATACTTATGCCAGTGCCATTCTGTTTCCGTTTGCAAACCGGATTAAAGATGGCGCTTATAATTTCAATAAAACCCATTATCAGCTAGATGCCAATAACGTGTCTGAAAACAATGCGTTACACGGTTTGGTTTATAATAAGGTTTTTAACGTTATTGAACATAAAGGCGGCAACGAATCCATTTCGGTTAAATTGGAATATGAAGAAAATGAATTGACTCAAGGGTTCCCCTTTACGTACAGCATCCAATTGGAGTATGTTTTTACCAAAGATGCCATGAGTTTATCGGTTTCGGTTACCAACACGAGCACAGCATCGTTTCCGTTTACTTTGGGTTGGCATCCATATTTTTTAAGTGAAAATTTATACGCAAGTGATTTGCAATTTTCAAGTCATCAAAAATTGAAATTGGGAGAACGAAACATCACAACCGGTGTTGAAAAAATCGACGCTGTTAAAAGCTTTAATATTGAAGATAAAAAACTAGACGATTGTTGGATTTTAAATGATGATGCCATTACCTTCAACACACCAACGTATCAATTTGTAATAGAATCGTCCGAAGAACATAATTTTTTACAGGTTTACACACCGCCAAAAGAAAACATTATAGCCATTGAGCCAACAACGGGTGTGTCTGATAGTTTTAATAATCAAATCGGGCTTAAAGTATTAAAGCCCAACGCATCTTATCGCATAGATTGGCGTTTGAAAATGATAAAATAACTTAATACATAAAAGATGAAAGCTGAATTAATTAACGCCGTAAAGACAAAATATATCGAGACTTTTAATCAAAGCCCATTGCTTGTTTTTTCTCCTGGGCGCATCAACCTTATTGGCGAGCATACCGATTATAACGAAGGTTTTGTTTTCCCTGCCGCGGTAGATAAAGGTATCGCTGCTGCTATTCAAAAGAGCAATTCTGGGCACTGTACGGCAATAGCTTTGAATTTGGATAGTACGGTTGAATTTGAATTGGATAAACTAAAACCATCACCAGAAGGCAGTTGGGAAAATTATGTATTGGGTGTAGTAGCCGAAATTCAGAAAAAGAATATTGTTGTTGGCAATTTTAATATCGTTTTTAAGGGCGATATTCCCGGAGGCGCTGGCATGTCTTCTTCAGCAGCATTAGAAAACAGTGTGGTTTTTGGGTTGAATGAACTTTTAGATTTAGGCTTGTCTAAGCACGACATGATTTTAATTTCACAAAAAGCAGAGCATAATTATGTGGGCGTTAAATGTGGTATTATGGACCAATATGCCAGCATGTTTGGGATTGAAAACAATGCACTGCATTTAGATTGCAGAACGGTTGAAGCTGAACCTTTTGAGATTAATTTCAAGGACCATCAACTTATGCTAATAAACACGAACGTAAAGCACAGTCTGTCCGATAGCGCTTATAACGATAGGCGTGCGGCTTGCGAAAACATTTCTAAATTGCTCGGAATAAAAGCACTTCGTGATGCCACCGAATCCGATTTGGAACAAATAAAAGATCAAGTAACGCCGGAAGATTATCAGAAAGCCTTATACGTTATTCAGGAAAATAAACGAACCATAAAAGCAGCCAAAGCCATTAAGGATAACGACCTTGAAACACTGGGCGCTTTAATCTATCAGTCGCACGATGGCTTATCAAATCAATACAAGGTAAGCTGCGACGAATTGGATTTTCTAGTTGAACAGGCCAAAAAGAACGAACATGTTTTAGGCGCACGAATGATGGGTGGTGGATTTGGAGGTTGCACCATTAATTTAGTGGCAAAAACCGAAGCCAAAGCCTTTGCCGATTCAGCTTCCAAAGCGTATAAAAATAAATTTAATAAAGATTGCTCGGTGTATTTTGTAAAATTATCAAACGGCACCCATTTAGTAAAGTAGCACATAATTATATCTATTAAAAATGAACACAGATTTACAAGATTACTCGCATAAAAGATTCAATATATTAACGGGCGAATGGGTTTTGGTATCGCCACATCGCGCAAAACGACCGTGGCAAGGACAAAACGAATCCGTCTCAAACGAGGTGCGGCCAACGCACGACCCAAACTGCTATTTATGCGCCGGAAACACTAGAATTAACGGTGAAGTAAACCCAGATTATAAAGATGTTTTTGTGTTTACAAACGATTTTGCTGCATTGCAATCCAACTCAAAATCTTTTTCTTTAAATAATGGATTATTTAAAGCTGAAAGCGAAACGGGAATCTGTAAAGTAATATGCTTTAGTCCGGACCATTCAAAAAGTTTGGCAGATATGGATATTGACGCCATTAACAAAGTAGTTAAGGTTTGGCAGGATGAGTACAAATTGCTTGGTGCAAATAAAGCCATAAATAACGTGCAGATATTTGAGAATAAAGGCGCAGTAATGGGGTGTAGTAATCCGCATCCACACGGTCAAATTTGGAGCCAGTCCACAATTCCAAACGAAGTTGAAAAGAAAGATAATCAGCAAAAAGCATACTATTTAAAAAACAAAAGCAGTCTTTTGGGCGACTATTTAAAACAAGAATTGGAAGCCAAAGAACGCATCATTTTTGAAAATGACGATTTTGTTGTGTTAATCCCATTTTGGGCCATTTGGCCTTTTGAAGCTATGATTGCGCCAAAAAGAACATACAAAGATATTACCCAACTTTCTGAAAAAGAAAGTCGTGCTTTCGCCGAGGCTATTTCCGTTTTAACCAAGGTTTACGATGCGTTGTTTGCCTGTTCTTTTCCTTATTCCAGTGGTATTCATCAAGCGCCAACAAACGGTGAAGATAATAGCCATTGGCATTGGCACATGAGTTTTTATCCGCCGTTATTAAGAAGCGCCACCGTAAAAAAGTTTATGGTAGGTTACGAAATGTTTGGTACGCCACAGCGCGACATTACTGCCGAACAAGCGGCGCAACGACTACGGGATTTAGTTAAATAAAACCTGGGTTTTTAATTGTAAATTGCCAGAAACTATGTGAAGTAGAAGACAATCTATTTCTAGCAATTTTAACTTTTTAAAAGCGTTTATGCTATATGCTTTATTTTTTAATTATCGAGACTTATACCTTGGGCAGTAAGGTGATTTTGGGCATTTTGTTTGCGGCATTGGCATATTTGTTTTTACATTATGCTTTTAAAATGACGGAAATGGCCTATGTTTTAAAGCATAAGAAGCCTTTGTATAATCATTTTTATATTTTTTTAAAGCAGCTTAATGAGTCTCAAAAATCAATTTTAAAAAATCAATTTTCGTTTTATAAGAAGTTATCGGATAAAGAAAAAAAATATTTCGAACACCGCGTAGCCTTATTTATTAAAGACAAAGATTTTATAGGAAGAGATGGCAATAGAATTACCGATGAGATGAAAGTGTTAATCTCTGCCACTGCCGTCATGCTTACGTTTGGTTTCAGAGACTTTTATATTGGTGTTATTTCTAAAATTGTAATATATCCTAACAAGTTTTATTCCAATACCAATAAGGCGTATCACCGCGGTGAGTTCAATCCTAAGTTAAAGGCATTGGTGTTATCGTGGGATGATTTTAAAGCGGGATTCAATGATGGCAAGGATAATTTGAATTTGGGTATTCATGAATTTACCCACGCTATTCATATAAACAGCATCAAGGAGCGCGATGTAAGTTCCACCATTTTTAGCGATTCTTTTAAAGAGCTCACAAAACTGTTGTCAACAAATGAAGCTTTACGAAATAGACTTTTAAATTCGGATTATTTCAGAAAATATGCCTTTACTAATCAGTTTGAATTTGTTGCCGTAATCATTGAAAATTTTATTGAAACCCCACAAGAATTCAAGTCGCAATTCCCCAAGGTTTACGCCAAAGTTAAGCAAATGCTTAATTTTAAAATTGCAGGATATTAGGCTTTAAAAAATATCTTGAATCCATGATTTTTATCATACTTTATTCAGTTTTTCATTTATACTTTTAGTGTAGATTTTAAAACGGAATATCATGAGAAAAACAACTCCAGTTTCAGAAATAATGACCAAAAACGTTATCGCTTTAACGCGGTCTGATAATTTAGATAGAGCCGAAATGCTTTTTAAAAGACACAACATTAGGCATATTCCTGTTGTAACCCAAGAGTCAATAATAGGGATGTTAAGCTATTCGGATTTACTTCGGATCAGTTTTGCCGATGCCACAAACGATGAGCGCAATGTAGACGCTGTGGTTTATAATATGTTTACCATTGAGCAGGTGATGACCAAAAACCTGGTAAGCGTAACGAGCGATACATCGATTAAAGAAGTTGCCGAAATTTTAGCCCAAAAAGAATTTCATGCATTACCGGTGGTTGACGATAGTATTTTAGTAGGCATTGTTACCACAACCGATTTAATAAAATATTTGCTTAAGCAGATTTAAGAATTTGCAATCGCTTTTAGGCCTTTAATAGTATCGAGTTGGTTGGTGCTTTTAAAAACATAACTGCCAGCTACTAAAACATCGGCGCCAGAATCAACCAATAGCTTTGCATTTTTATCGGTAACACCACCGTCAATTTCAATGCGTGTTGAAGCGCCTTTTCGGTTTATGAGTGCTTTAAGTTGCTGTATTTTGTTATAGGTATTTTCAATAAAGCTCTGGCCACCAAAACCTGGGTTTACGCTCATGAGGCATACTAAATCTATGTCGTTAATGATATCTTCCAAAACGTTGATGTTGGTATGCGGATTTAAGGCAACGCCAGCTTGCATGCCTTCTGTTTTTATAGCCTGAAGTGTGCGGTGTAAATGGGTGCAGGCCTCATAATGAACCGTTAATATATTACTGCCTAAATTGGCAAATGTTTTAATGTACCGGTCTGGATCTACAATCATTAAATGCACATCAATTGTTTTTTTTGCGTGTTTGCTAATAGCTTGTAAAACGGGCATGCCAAAAGAAATGTTGGGCACAAAAACACCGTCCATAATATCAATATGAAACCAATCAGCTTCACTTTGGTTAACCATTTCTATGTCGCGTTGAAGGTTGGCAAAGTCGGCTGCTAAAATGGATGGGGCAATTAATTTAGAACTCATTGTTTGGTATAATTTATTGGCGCAAAAATAGTATAAAAAAACAAACCCGCGGTAATCAGCCGCGGGTTCTTTCATCAATCAAAAAACGAACAGTTATGTGAAACTGTTTGTTGTCGTAATTTAGTCGTAATTTTATTACTAACCTAAATAAGTTTTTAATATTTTACTTCTAGACGTATGTTTTAGCCTACGAATAGCTTTTTCTTTTATTTGTCGTACACGCTCACGAGTTAAATCGAAAGTTTCTCCAATTTCCTCTAAAGTCATTGGGTGTTGGTTTCCAAGTCCAAAGTATAAACGAATAACATCTGCTTCACGAGGTGTTAAGGTTTCAAGTGCTCTTTCAATTTCAGTACGTAGTGATTCGTGTAATAATTCCTTATCAGGATTTGGCGATTCACCACTATTTAATACATCGTATAAGTTAGAGTCTTCGCCTTCAACCAATGGCGCATCCATACTTACATGGCGCCCAGAGTTTTTCATGGATTCTTTTACATCGTTAATCGTCATATCCAACTCTTTTGCGATTTCTTCAGCAGAGGGCGGACGCTCGTGACTTTGTTCTAAAAAGGCAAACGTTTTATTGATTTTGTTGATAGAACCAATTTTATTTAGCGGTAAACGTACAATACGCGATTGTTCGGCCAAGGCTTGTAAAATCGATTGACGAATCCACCAAACAGCATAAGAAATAAATTTAAAACCACGTGTTTCATCAAAACGTTGAGCCGCTTTAATTAAGCCTAAATTACCTTCGTTAATTAAATCTGGCAACGTAAGTCCTTGGTTTTGGTATTGCTTAGCTACCGATACTACGAAACGTAAATTAGCTTTCGTTAACTTTTCTAAAGCTATTTGGTCTCCAGCTTTAATGCGTTGTGCTAATTCTACTTCTTCGTCTGCGGTAATTAAGTCAACTTTTCCTATTTCTTGAAGATATTTGTCTAACGATGCCGTTTCTCTGTTGGTAACCTGCTTCGTAATTTTAAGTTGTCTCATGTAATGTTCTCCTTTATTTTTTAAGGATTTCTAATCCTGCTTCTATAGTTATACGTGTGAACTTCAAAAAATGTTACAAAATAATCCAAGTATTTTAATGGCGTTCTTTTTTAAGACCCCAATGGATTAAAAAAGTCACATTTTCCAATTATATTTTTAATGAGAAGTAATGAAGCAATCGTCACAACAGGATTATAGCTATTTTGAGTGTGCGGGTTTCGAATCAGATTAACCTAAATTTTTATTGGCTTTTTGTTGCTTAAGTTTACCGCGTCAAGCATGTCTTGCGTGTATTTATAATGACCTCGAGCGGTAATTATTTTAAAGCGGTGGGATTTTAAGTTGCTTAAGGTGTTTAAAAACAGCCATTTAGACTTTAGTTGTTTGGGTTTTTCAGATTTTAAGCTTATGTCGAAATAATGCTTTCTGCCCTCTTTTGTAGCAACAATATCTGGAGTTACACTAATATCGCTTCCTACTTTTGAGAATGATTTTGGTGTTTCGTAACCATCAATATCGGCTTTAATGTTTTCAAAACCACGGCTTTCCAAATAGGCGATTGAATTTTCTAAAACGTCTGAGTATTTGTCTTTATCTGCTTTTATCATAGCTAGTAATATAATGATTATTAACGGAATAGCAAATTTTTAACACGATTTAACATTTTGTGAAGGGTTCTTCATTCAAAATCAATAGAGGACATTATTGACAAAATAAAGAGCTCTTAGTCGATTAAGTTGGTTGAAGGTTCAGCTAATTTAAAATATATGGAAAACTCACTGCCTACATCAACCTCGCTGGTAACAATAATTTTTCCTCCCATAGACTCAATATGGGTTTTAGTAATAAATAAGCCAATACCAATGGCATCTTCGTTGCAATGAAACGTTTTGTACATTTGAAACAGCTTGTCGCCATATTTATCTAAATCTATTCCTAGGCCATTATCAGCAATGTTTAAAACCACATAATCATTTTGTATGTTGGCTGTAAGTTTTATTTCTGGCAGTCTTTTATCAGATCTGTACTTTATGGCATTGGTTAAAAAGTTTAAGATAATGCTATCTAAATATGCGGGGATCCCTTTTACGCAAAAGTTTTCATCAACATCATTAATAATAGTTGTGTTAGTGTTTTTTGCAATGGCCTTAATATTGTAAATGGCCTTTTCAACATAATCGTATAAGTTTAAAGTTTCGGTTTCGCTTTCGTCGATTTCTTTAATTTTAGCGACTTGGGTTAAGTGTGCCATGGTTTCCTGTAAATTTTCGATGGCTTTTTTTAAAAGCACAAAATTTTCATTTTGATTTAACAACGAGAAATCTTCTTCTAAAAATTCGGCTAGCATCGATAAATTACCTGAGTGCGAGCGTAAATTATGCGTAATGATGTCGGCAAAGGCTGTAAGTCGTTCGTTTTGCTCTTTTACCACGCTAAGCATCATTTTTAATTTATCTTGACTTTTTTGGTGGTTTGTAACATCTGTAAATTGCCAAATCATGTGTGGGCGTCCTTCTTTGTAACTTACCAACGACACATATATTAAAATGGTAATAACCGAACCGTTTTTATGGAAATAACGTTGCTTAACACGGTATTTGTCTATTTTTCCCTGAATTAGGCTTTCATGCTTTTTTTCGTGAACACCAAGGTCTTCCCTAAATATGATATCATCAATATTCATGTTGAAAAGTTCTCTTCTTGAATACCCAAAAATTTCGCAAACGCTATCGTTCACTTTTAACCAATCGCCCTCTAAATTTAAAATGGCGATACCATTATAAGTGTTATTAAAAATGCGTTCAAGGAAATAAGAGGTATCTGAAAAGGCACCTTGAGGTTTTACTGTTTTCATCTGTTAATCTTTTAAATTAATTTATAGTTGCTATTAATTAAAAGGGGTTGGTTAACGATAAAAAACTTAATGCGTATTAAGCACATGTAAAAGTTACAAAAAAATTCGTAGACACACAAAAAAACACTACATTTGCGGCTCGAAAGAAGGACTTTCGTGTGCATAACAATCATTTACAATAATATTAGCATGTATTTAGATCAAAAAGAAAAAGAGAACATTTTTAAAAAACACGGCAAGAATGCGAAAGACACTGGTTCTGCAGAAGGACAGATTGCATTGTTTACCTACAGAATTAACCACTTAACAGAGCACTTAAAAAATAATCGTAAAGATTATAATACAGAGCGCTCGTTAGTGAAGCTAGTAGGAAAGCGTCGTGCTTTACTAGATTATTTAACTAAGAAGGATATTTTAAGATATCGTGCCATAGTTAAAGAATTAGGATTAAGAAAATAAGAAAAAGAGGCCTTTTAGCCTCTTTTTTGTTTTAGCGTTAGGGATTGCAGCGGCATCCTTTTTTGCCATTAAAAGCAAAAAAGATATAGTGGAAAGTCCGACCTTTAGGTAACGCCCAAATTATTTAAATACGTTACGACGTCATTACGAGGAGGTAACGACGTGGTAATCTTTCCAAAAAGGGCAGATTGCCACATCACGCAAAAAAAGCGTGACGCGCAATGACAAAAGAGAAGAAGCTAATTATAGTTTTTCATTGGTCAAACACACAACAACTACACACAACACAACGACCATTGTTTAACACGATTTGAGCATGATTGTGCTCGAATTACAAGAAAAAATTTATGATTCCAAAAGTTTTTAAAGAGGTCATTGACCTAGGAGACGGTAGAGAAATTTCTATCGAAACCGGAAAATTAGCAAAACAAGCGCATGGTAGCGTTGTAGTGCGATCTGGAAAATGTATGTTATTATGTACAGTTGTTTCCAATTACAAACAGTCGGATGTTGACTTTTTACCGTTGACCGTAGATTACAGAGAAAAATTTGCTGCCTCGGGACGTTACCCAGGTGGTTTCTTTAAAAGAGAAGCAAGGCCTAGTGATGGTGAAGTATTGACAATGCGTTTGGTAGACAGGGTACTACGTCCGTTATTTCCAAAAGATTATCACGCTGAAACTCAGGTGATGATACAATTAATGTCTCATGATGAGGACGTTATGCCAGATGCCATGGCAGGATTAGCGGCCTCAGCAGCTATTCAATTATCAGATTTTCCATTTGAATGCCCAATCTCTGAAGCAAGAGTTGGTCGTATTAATGGCGAATTCATTATTAACCCAACACGTGCTCAATTAGCAGAATCTGATATCGATATGATGATTGGAGCCTCTGCCGATTCTGTAATGATGGTTGAAGGTGAAATGGATGAGATTTCTGAAGAAGAAATGGCAGAAGCTATTAAGTTTGCACATGAGGCCATTAAAGAACAATGTGCTGCTCAAGTAAGATTGGCAGAAGCATTTGGAAAGAAAGAAGTTCGTGAATACGCTCCAGAAAGAACCGACGAGGATTTAGCGAAGAAAATTCATGATATGGCTTATGATAAAGTGTATGCTATAGCAAAAGCAGGATCTGCTAAACACGAAAGAAGCGCTGCGTTTGAAGCCATCAAAGAAGAAATCAAAGCTACGTTCAGCGAAGAAGAGTTAGAAGACTTTGGTGGATTAGTATCAAAATATTATTACCAAGCTGAAAAAGCGGCTATTCGTGATTTAACCTTAAATGAAGGTTTACGTTTAGATGGTAGAAAAACCGATGAAATCAGACCCATTTGGTGTGAGGTTGATTATTTACCATCAACACATGGTTCTGCACTTTTTACACGTGGTGAAACACAAGCATTGGCTACGGTTACTTTGGGTACGTCAAGAGAAGCTAACCAAATAGATATGCCATCTTACGAAGGTGAAGAGCGTTTCTATTTACATTATAACTTTCCTCCATTTTCAACCGGTGAAGCGCGACCCATACGTGGCACATCGCGTCGTGAGATAGGACATGGTAACTTAGCACAACGTGCTTTAAAAGGTATGGTGCCAGATGAGAGCCCTTATACCGTACGAGTTGTTTCTGAAATATTAGAATCCAACGGTTCGTCTTCAATGGCAACGGTTTGTGCCGGAACTATGGCATTAATGGATGCCGGTGTTCAATTGATAAAACCAGTTTCTGGTATTGCCATGGGATTGATTTCCGATGCTGAATCAGGAAAGTATGCGGTTCTTTCGGATATTTTAGGTGATGAAGATCATTTAGGTGATATGGATTTTAAAGTAACCGGTACCGCAGATGGTATTACCGCTTGCCAAATGGATATTAAGGTAAAAGGTCTTTCGTATGAAATTCTTGTAAATGCCTTGAAACAAGCTCGTGATGGCCGTTTACATATCTTAGAGAAATTAACAGATACCATTGCTGAGCCTAATGCCGAGGTTAAAGAACATGCGCCAACAATGGTTACAAGACGCATCCCGAATGAGTTTATTGGAGCCTTAATTGGTCCTGGTGGAAAAGTAATTCAGGAATTGCAAAAAGAAACGGATACAACTATTGTTATTAACGAAGACCCTGTAACCGAAGAGGGTATTGTTGAAATTTTAGGTGTTGGCAGTAAAGGTATTGATGCTGTTTTAGCAAAAATAGATGCTTTATTGTTTAAGCCTCAAGTGGGTAGCGTGTATGAAGTTAAGGTCATTAAAATGCTTGATTTTGGTGCAGTAGTAGAATATACTGAAGCTCCAGGAAATGAAGTGTTATTACATGTTTCTGAATTAGCATGGGAACGTACTGAAAACGTATCGGATGTTGTGAAAATGGGTGATGTTTTTGATGTGAAATACTTTGGTATTGACCCTAGAACCCGTAAAGAAAAGGTGTCTCGTAAAGCTATTTTACCAAAACCTGAAGGTTATGTGGCAAGACCACCTAGAGATAACAACAATCGTGGTGGACGCGACAACAGAGGTAGAGACAATCGCGGACGTGATAATCGTCGTGACGACAGAAAACCTAGAGAAGGTAAGAAAGAGGATTAATCCTTTTTAAATCCATAATTTAATAAAGCCTGTTTCTTCCCATTACTTTGGGACTGAAACAGGCTTTTTGCTTTAGTATTATAAAAACTTGTAGAAAACTTTATTTTTTAAATGATTATGTAACCTGATAAAAAAAACCAAAACCACACTAGGGAAAAGCCTTTTTGAACTGTTATATAAATAAATGTAAGATTTGACGCAACCTTTTGTTACGTTTTGTATCTATAGAGTAACAAACATTCTAAAAGCATGAAAATACTTGTAATTATAGCCATCCTTATTATTGTTAATTTGATTCTTTTGGCTTTTAGTGTAAACAAAAAAACAGAACCTTGAAAACAATAAGGTTCTGTTTTTTAAAACGGAATTATTAATAACACTTAATTAATTCACTTCTGGCAAAAAACTATAGTTTTTGCTGTATTCTAGCATTTGTCCGGGAAATGTTTCTGGCTGAGTCACCTTAATACTTGTAATTTCTCCGGCTTCATTTTTTTCGGCAACTAAAACAGGGTTTACAAAACCACTGTACGGCGCTGAGGTAAACTGTTTGTTTCGTTCTAAAACTTCAGCGTGGATAGTTTGGTCTACTTTTACGCCGTAATCTTCCACTAAAGCTTCAACTGCGGCATAATCACCTTCAGATTTTATACGCTGGGTTTCGCGCAATAACTGTCCGAATAAATCGTGTAACTTATCGTAATCATTAATATTAAAATAAGTTTTCCCGTCGCGGTTTACTTTTTCAATTACATTATCCGCTTTTCCTTTTTCGTAAGCCCAAGCCGAAACATACTGTCTGTTACGCATGTGCGCTTCTTCAACATCATCGCCTAAATTTAAACGGATTAACTGTGTCATCAGTCCATTTCTAATATAACCATCATAAGCAGCTTTTCCAACGGCTTTCCAATCTTTAACCAAGCCTAATTCCTGTAATTTAGGATGGTATAAATAGTAAAGCCCAACCAAATCTGCACGACCTTCTTCAAGTGTAGAGGCATAGTTTTTTAGGGTTTCCTTGGTTTCGCCAACGCCAGGGTTTAATTGCCCCGATGCGTGCCCAATAACTTCATGCAACGCCGTATGTAATTTATCGGCTAGTTGCCCGTGTGCTTCTTCTAGTTTTAATTCTTCGTCGTCATGCACAAATTCTTTTAATCGTCCTGTGCTACCTGCATTGTTGTAAGCGTGAATAATGTTTCCTAAAGACACCGATTTACTACCAACAGCAGCACGAATCCAATTCGCATTAGGTAAGTTTACACCAATTGGGGTACTTGGAGAGGCATCGCCAGCTTCTCCGGCAACATTAACCACTTTGTAGGTTACGCCAACCACATTTTTCTTTTTATGGGTGTCCATTAACGGTGCGTTGTCTTCAAACCATTGGGCATTATCCGATAATACCTTCATTTTTTGAGACATATCAAAATCATTGATTTGAACGATACTTTCATAAGAACCTCTATACCCAAGTGGATCGTTGTAGACTTCAATAAAACTATTAATATAGTCTATATTGCCTTCGGTTGCCGCGGTCCACGCAACATTGTAGTCGTCCCAAGTTTGTAAATCGCCTGTTTTATAATAATCGATTAATAATCCAAGTGCATTGCCCTGGGCTTCGTTTTCAGCTACGCCTTTTGCCAATTCCAACCACTTAACAATTTCATCGATTGCAGAACCATATAAACCACCAGATTTATAAACACGTTCTTTTAATTCACCATTTTCTTTTACCAACTGAGAATTCAATCCATAAGATAAAGGCTTCTTAGGATCTGGAGATTTCATTTTTCCGTAAAATGTCTCAACATCTTTGTTGGTAACATTTGGGCCATAAAAATTAACTGCTGAAAGTGCGACATTATCAACGCCTTTGGCCTGATTTACTTTTTTGGAATCGGCATCGTTGAAAATAACATCAAAAGCTTCACCTTCTAAAGTGGCGCTGGTTTCAGCTAATAAATCTTTTAAATAATCTGAAGAAAATTCAGGTTTTAACTTATCATTGGAATAGTGGTGATGAATACCATTGCTAAACCAAACACGTTTTAGGTAGGTTTCAAAAGCTTTCCAATCATCGGTTGATTTATCGCCTTTAAAATTGGCGTAAACATGCTCTAAAGCTTTTCTGATTTTAAGATTATGTCGGTAATTTTGATCCCACATAATATCTCTACCTGCCAATCCTGCTTGGGTTAAATAATACACCAGCTTTTGCTCTTTTAAAGTGAGTTGTTCCCAGCCTGGAATTTGATAGCGCAATATTTTAATATCTGCAAACTGTTCAACATTATAATTAAATGCTGTGGACTGATTTTCTTTAACCCTATCGGTTTTCTTTTCAGATTTGTCATTTCCGCACGATAACAAAAAGGTTGCTGCTAGAGCAAAACTTAATACTGATTTTAATTTCATGAGTGTTTAATGTTTTGGTTATTCCCTAAAAAAGAGCCAATTAAGCTTAAGGAATTTATGATATTTTCAAAATAAATAAGCTCCATTGTATTATTTTTATTTTTAGAGTAGCAAATGTAATAATTTATTAATCAAAACCTGTTGTGCATTTTGGCAGAATTCTGTCAATTCGAGTGAGTTTTACGATTGAAATGAGTGAAATTTGTATCGAGAATAAGAATTTTTGAACCATAAATGGGTTCTAGATACATTTTTTCGTTCCTCAAAATAACTCGAACTGACATATTGAAATTATTTTCATTCAAAATTCATAACGGGTTAATCAAAGATTAAAATGATTATATTTGATTTCAACATTTATTATAATTTTTTAAGATGAAAATACTAAAATACATTCTGTTTTTATTACTTATTGGCATTATTGGAACCGCCATTTATATTGCCGTTCAGCCCAATGAGTTTCAAGTGACCAGAACACGTACCATTAAAGCACCGGCTCCTGTTATTTACGATAATGTTATCGATTTTAAAAACTGGGAAGCGTGGTCGTCTTGGGCTGAAGACGATCCGGATATGACCATTACTTTGGCCGAACAAACCAAAGGCGTTAACGGGTCTTATTCTTGGGAGGACGAAGATGGTGTGGGCACGATGGAAATTACAGATGCTACACCTTATACTTCCATACAGCAACGCATGCAGTTTGCTGAATTTCCGCCATCGGATGTGAGTTGGGATTTTAATTCGAACGATGATGGCTCAACAGACGTTACATGGACAATTATGGGAAAAGACTTGCCCTTTGTTTTTAAAATGTTTTCGGTTTTAATGGGCGGCATGGAAAAACAAATTGGCCCTCATTACGAGCGAAGCCTTGAGAAATTAGATAGTATTGTTGTGAATAGTATGGAGGCTTTTACCATAAATATAGATGGCATTACCGAATATGGCGGCGGGTTTTATATGTATAAAACAACATCGGCAACGGGTATAAACATTAGTCAAATTATGGGCAAGCAATATGGTGAAATAATGGGGTATATGGCAAGCCACTCCATTAAACAAACGGGTATGCCGTTTACGATTTATCATAATATGAATAACCCCGAAAATGGCATTATTATGAGTCAAGCCATACCCGTGCAAAACAAAGTTACGGTTACCGGTGAAAGCAATGTGCTTTGTGGGTACATACCTAAAACGAAGGTTTTAAAAACAACCTTGATGGGCAATTATACCAATTTGCCAAAAGCATGGGAAGCCACACAAAAATATTTGGCACAAAACAAAATCGAGCAATCGGATATTCTTCCTTTTGAAATTTATCAAACCGACCCCGGGGAAGTGCCAAATCCAGCGCATTGGATTACCGAAATTTATATCCCTATAAAAGAATAGCCTTATAAATGAAACAACTTTTATTGGTTTTTGTTGGCGGAGGTTTTGGTAGTGTGTTACGCTTTGTAATTGGCAAATATTTAAACTCTACCGAAACAGGTATACCTTATGGCACTTTTGCTGCAAACATATTGGGCAGTTTGCTTATTGGTATCATTTTAGGGATGGCAGCAAAAAACGATACGCTCACCCAAAATCAAACCTTGCTTTTGGCCACGGGTTTTTGTGGTGGCTTTACAACCTTTTCAACCTTTGCTTACGAAAACCATGTGTTTTTAAAATCTGGTGATTTTACAAGCTTTGCGCTATATACTGTGGGGAGTTTTGTAGTGGGGTTTTTAGCAGTGTTTTTGGGGATGTTTTTGGTGAAATGAGATTTGACTTTATCAGAAAAAAACATAGCTTCGTTTACTTGTGCAGTCCTAAAAGCTGTCGGAATTGTTATAGTAATGACGGATATAGAATCATTAAAACGAAGCATAGGTACGAGTTGTAGTACATTTGAGAAAAAACCAAATAGATGAAAGAAACAGCAAAACTATGGAAAGAATATAATATAACAACCGAGTTATTAAAACAGCGTTTAGGTAGGACTTCAAATTTACTTGGGGAATATGCGGAGTATTTAGTGAATGAACATCTGAAAGGAGAACTTTTGACCGCATCAAATGCAAGTGCGGATATTCAATCACCAAATGGAAATTTATATCAAGTTAAATCTAGAAAAATTTCGAGTAATTTAACTACTCAATTGAGCATTATTCGTTCTTGGAATTTTGACTATTTAGCAGTTGTTCTTTTTAATAATAAAGGTTCCGTTATTAAAGGACTAATCTGTTCAAAGTCGATTTCAGAAAAATATGGAACTTATAACGAACATCAAAATGGTTGGGTAATTTCAACAACATACAGTTTTTTAAATGACGAAAATCATATTGATATAACGAATCAATTGAGGGAATTAAACAATGAAAAACCGATTGAATTGGAAAAATCATTACCAAATTTAAACCTAAATAGAAAATCTAAGAAAACTGAATATTCAAAATTCAATCAAAAAGAACAAGAAATAGACAAAGTATATAGAAAAATTCCAAAATGGTTTAAAAATCCTGATTTTATATGTTCTCGAATTTTAATAGTCTTCTTGGAATTGGAAAAAAAATATGGCTCTGTAAAATATGATTTACTCGCGGATTATTGTTCTGGTATAAAAACATTTAAATCCAATTTTGCTCAAATGAAAAATTTTGGAGAAAAGAATCACGGAAAAGTGTTTGAACAAAATGGTTCGATAATTATACTTTGGAATCCAGTAAAGAAAAAAGTGATTTTGGAATTTAAAAAACACTATGAATCAATAAAACGCACTACAGCACCGTTTAAAATTAATTGCAAGCATTAGCCCGCTAGCGAAAACCCTAAAGGATTTTCTATTTGTTTTGTATTTGCTAAATTAGTTGCTAAACCACACAACTGGTAATGCACAATAACACCATCAAAAAAACCTCCAAATCTCAATCCTTCCCAAAAGCCTTAACCCCAGCTTCAATCCTGGTTTTTAAATAGTTTTTCCGTGGTACAATGGGGCAAGAATATTTTTCGTTATACGCACAATAGGGGTTATAAGCTTTATTAAAATCTATAATCATGGTATCGCCTACGGGTATTCTGGCATCAATATAGCGTCCGCCACCATAACTTTCCAACCCGTTGGTTTCATCTAAAAAAGGTAGGAATAAATAATCTTCATAGCCTTCTTCATTAATTAAACCTTGATTTTGATATATGTTTAACTTGAAGTTTTTTCCTTTTAAATCAAAATTCAATTCGCCATATTTCACATATTCCGGCGTTCTATCGGTGGTGGTTTTCATTTTAAAAATGGGCTCGTTGGGCGTTCTTTTAAAATCTGCGGTAACCACATAAGTAGAGTCGAACTTAAAAAAATCCAAACCCTTAAAACCCTTTCGGTCTTTATCTTTTAATGGTGATGTTGTGGCATCCTTAAAATAAGAATTTTGCTCTTTCTGAAATTCGGTTTCACCCAAAACAGGACTTTTTTCTTGCCCACAAGCCACTACCGAAATGAGTAAAACGGCTAAAACTATTTTTTTCATTTTTAAAATTTATTGCGTTTCAAAAATGCAACTTACAAATATTTTATATAGATTTGTTGCTTACAATAAAGAAAAATGAATAATAACGTCACTATTTATAGAAAGCAGTGGACCTCTTGTTTAAAGGCAAGTTGTTGGACTTATTATATAATGTGGTGATATGATTATAAAATATTACAATATTAAAAAGTCCGACTTCACAGTCGGACTTTTTATTTTTAGTCCTCTTTCAATTTAAAATTTATAGCGTATAGAAACAACTTTAACAACCAAAACCAATGAAAATATTATTCAACAATTACCTCGAATCTTTTAAAGGCCTATCGAAAGAAATTTGGTATCTCGCTTTAATATCGTTAATTAATAGAGCGGGCACTATGGTAATTCCGTTTTTGTCGCTATACCTAACCAAAAACCTAGGTTTTAGTAAAGATGATGCGGGTTGGATTTTGGTTTTCTTTGGTTTAGGCTCGCTTATTGGCTCGTGGTTAGGCGGTTGGTTAACCGATAAAATTGGTTTTTATAAAGTGATGGTTTTAAGCCTATTTGTTACCGGAATTGGTTTTATTGGCTTGCAATACGTTACATCGTTTTGGGGTTTGTGCTTTGCCATATTGTTTATCATGGTAGTAGCCGACACGTTTCGGCCAGCATTATTTGTATCGCTAAAGGCGTACAGTAAACCGGAAAACCAAACCAGGTCGTTGGCTTTAATTCGATTGGCCATTAATTTAGGAATGGGTGTTGGCCCAACATTGGCAGGCTTAATAATTGTTATGAAAGGTTATAATATGCTGTTTTGGATTGATGGCTTAACCTGTATAACGGCCATTGTTTTATTTAATATTTTGGTAAAAGAAGTTAAGCATAAACCGAGTGCAGAAGAAAGCGAAAAGATTATAAAAGCTAAAAATGTAATTTACAAAGATACCTCGTATTGGATATTTATTGCGATATGCTTTTTAATGGGCATGACGTTTTTTCAATTGATAGTGACTATGCCTATCTATTACGAAGAGCAATTTGGTTTAAACGAATTTAACATCGGACTCATTATGTTTATAAATGTGGCTATTATTGTTATTTTCGAAATGCCATTCATACATTTTTTGGAGAAAAAAAGTTTAAAATCCACGCAATTTATTATAGCATCTTGTATTTTGTTTGGGCTGAGTTTTTACGTGCTGTACAACAATTTCTGGTTAGGCATTTTAATAGTGAGCATGGTTATTATTACGTTTGCCGAAATGTTAGGTTTTCCTTATACTAATGCCTTTGCCTTAAAGCGTGCAAAAGAAGGTTTCGAGGGCAGTTATATGGCATTGTACGCCATGGCCTTCTCTTTGGCACACATTTTCAGTTCTAAAATCGGCTTGAGTATTGTAGATAATTTTGGCTATCAAATCAATTGGTTGGTTACGGGCTCGTTTGCAGCCCTTGCCACGGTACTCGCCATGTGGTTGCATAATAGGGTAAGAGATGAAATATAATGATGAAATTTGAATAATAATTTTGAAAGAAAGGAATAACTATGAGTATGATTGAAAAATGGGAGAAACTACCGGTTTTTAAAAAAGCTATGGAAATACAGAAATTGGTTGACCATATTGTTGAATGTGTTGAACAGTCTGATATTGAATTTGAAAATGAAATAGAATCGGAAATGATAAAGAACAACCTACGGTATTTAAGTGAAAACGCCATGATAATACCTGCAAAAATTGCTGGGGCTGCATCCGAAGATATGCTTTATGATATAAGAATGGAAAACGCCGCCATCATTAGAAAATCCGCCAGAGAACTCATTACCGATGCTAGAGGCATACAAATGCACGGTTTTAAAGATATTGAATATTTAGACTTGCTGAGAAATGAGGTTGAGGCATTTAGGGTTTTATTTGCAGAATGGGTAAAAACCTTTGATTGTTGGAATTATATTATCGATAGATGGGGGCTTTTTAATCCGCCAGGAATTAATTATGATGATAAAGATCCTGATGATGATTTGCCGTTTAATTTAGATGATTTTGAAGATTAACCACTTACTCAATAGGCTTAATCTCCTTGTGTTTTACTACTCGCGATAATACAATTTGCGTTTTACTTTCACCGTAAATTATAAGCTGGTCAATAAACTGTTCTAAATGTTTTTGGTTTTTTAAAACCACTTCCATCACTATGTTTTCGTCGCCCGTAATCCGATAGCAATTTATAACTTCGTCGTAGGTTTTTACTTTTTCCAAAAAGGGTTTTAGTTTACCCATAAAAGCACGTAAGGTGATAATGGCTTTAAACTGATACCCTAATTCAAATGGCGAAACAATGGTTTTGTAATCTTCAATAACACCCAAATCTTCCATTTTTTTAATACGCTCGGAAACCGCTGGCGAACTAACCCCAACCTGCCGTCCAATCTCCGCATTAGATTGTCTAGCATTCTGTTGCAAACACTTTAAAATCTTCTTATTTAGGCTATCAATACTCATTTAATGAAATCAAATAATAAAACATTAATATTTAAAGCAAATATACGTATTTACTTTAAAATCAAAAGAACAATGTGAGTTCTTGTGAGTAATTTTGATAAAATTGCTTAAGAAAAAATAAAATGTCAACGAATACCCCACAAAACCTATCGGAATTACCGATTTATAAAAAAGCATTGGATATTTTTGTGTTATCACAAAATATATCTTCCTATTTAAATCACGATTTATCTGTTTTAAAAGAGGATGGGTCTGAAGATTCTAATATTTATTTTTCCGGTGATATTGTTCAGCAATCAGTTTCCTTAGCGCCCGAAATTGCCAATGCGGAATTAGAGCGTTATTCAGAAAAAAAACACAAGCACATTGCTTCGCTTAAGCGTATTACAAACTTACTTTACAAAAACTCGTACCGCTTAGAACGAGCGAATAGTAATGGTAAAGATTTTTTACCCATTTTACGTAAAGAACTCAAGAAATTCAAAAAACTGCAACGCACTTGGTTGCTGACTTTGTAATGTGTCTGAGGGGTCTTTCTTTTTCTTTTTTAATATTTAACAATGTCAGTATCTGAGTTTTTTTTCAGATATCGATTGGCAAGTATTTTCAACACTGTTTTAAATTTCAAAAACGTCTTGTTGGTATAGCAAGTAGCAAAATTACTTTAAAAAGAACTTAATGGCAACAATGCCTAGTATAAATGCAATAAAGGCGATCAACATCCAAAAACTACCTTTGTAAAAGCGCTGGTGAAGCTTTAAATCTTTGCGGTAGGAAAAACCAATAACAACAGCAAAAACAATAAAAAATAAAACTCCAAAAATGATTTGACCTTTACTAAACATATAGTTATTTTTATGCAAATTTAATTAATAAGAACGATATTTTCGCTGTTGCGGAAATGAAATAAAACATTAAATGAAAAATAAAATTGAGGCCGTAAAAGCTTTTCATACCGCATTTAAAATTGGGCACAGAGAAACACCGAAAGCCGATTTGGGAATGGCCAAAAATATGCTGCGTTACAAATTGATGCGAGAAGAAAACGAAGAATATTTGGAAGCGGCAAACAATAATGATTTGGTAGAAGTGGCCGATGCCCTTGGCGATATGCTTTACATTTTATGCGGAACGATTATTGAACACGGGATGCAACATAAAATTGAAGACGTGTTTAACGAAATTCAGCGAAGCAATATGAGCAAGTTGGGCGAAAACGGACAGCCTATTTATCGTGAAGATGGTAAAGTGCTTAAAGGCCCAAATTATTTTAAACCCAATATTGAATCTATTTTAGATAAATAAGTTGACACATTTTCACGAATTGACACTAATCGTTTGTACCGTTATTAGTGTCAATTCGTGAAACTTGTGTCTTTTTGTTAAATTACTTTATAACGCCATCCAAAAGGATCTTCAACCTTGTTGGTTTGTATGTCGGTGATACGTTTCTTTAAGGCATCGGCATAAGTGTTTTCCAATTTTGGTAAATCAAAATCTTCATTTTTATAGCCAAAACCAGATATTGGAGAAATTACAGCAGCGGTTCCTGCACCAAACATCTCTTTTAAAGAGCCATTTTTAGCAGCTTCAACAACTTCGCTAACCGTAATTTTTCTAACCTCTACGGGAATGCCTTCTTTTTCAGTTAATTCAATAATGCTTTTACGGGTAATTCCATCAAGGATTCTGTCGCTCGTAGGGCCCGTAATAAGGGTGTCATTTATACGAATAAATATATTCATCGCACCCGCTTCTTCAATATATTCATGGGTGTTATCGTCGGTCCAAATAACCTGTTGGTAGCCTTTTTCAATAGCTAATTGCGTGGGGTAAAACTGTCCGGCATAATTACCGCCTGCTTTGGCAAAACCAACGCCACCATTAGCAGAACGCGAATATTTTTCTTCAATTAAAACTTTTAATTCTCCAGCAAAATACGAACCCGAGGGTGCGGTAGCAATTACAAATTTGTATTCATCGGCAGGCGAGGCATGAAACCCCTTTCCTGTTGCAAAAATAAAAGGTCTGATGTATAACGAACTGCCTTCATTTTTAGGAATCCAGTCGCTGTCAACCTTTAAAAGCGCTTTTAAACCTTCCATAAAATAAGCTTCCGGTAATTCAGGAATCGCTAAACGCTTAGCTGAAATGTTCAATCGTTTAAAATTATCTAAAGGACGAAAAAGTAATATGTTGTTATCACCATCTTTATAGGCTTTCATGCCTTCAAAAATAGACTGCCCATAATGAAAAATCTTAGCCGAAGGGTCTAAAGTAATAGGGGCGTAAGGCACCACTTTCGGCGCTTGCCATTTACCGTCTTTATAATCACATTCAAGCATGTGATCAGAAAATGTTTTTCCAAAGCTTAAATGGTCAAAATCTACTTCATTAATTTTGGAATGTTTGGTTTTTATAACCTCGATATCATTCATTAAAGCATTCATAATTTACGTTGTTTTAGGCTGCAAATTTAAGGAAAAACGCAATTAAAAATGATATATTTGCAACAAATCGTTTAAAATTGAAAATTATATATAATGAAACCAATAACTTTAACAATTATCTGTCTGTTTGTGTTAAATTCTTGTAAAAACAAAGTAGAGAATCCACAAGAAAAGCAAATTGAAACTGAAAAAGTGGACTATGCATCTTTTGGAAACACTATAATTGCTGATGATGCGGTTGCCGCGGCATCTATGGCGTCGCATTATAAAACCATGAGCGTTGGCGACAGCATTAACTCTAAAATGACTGCAACCGTTAACAAAGTGTGCCAATCTAAAGGTTGTTGGATGACTTTGGATTTGGGCGATAACGAAGAAGTGATGGTAAAATTTAAGGATTATGCCATTTTTATGCCTAAGGATATTGCGGGAAAGGAAGTGATTATTAATGGTATAGCTTATGTGACTGAGGTTTCGGTTGATGAGCAGCGCCACTATGCCGAAGATGAAGGGAAGTCTGCCGAAGAAATAGCGAGCATTACGGAGCCTAAAAAAACATATTCTTTTGAAGCCGACGGCGTATTATTAAAACAATAGTTTGCAGCGTAAAATTGTAAAAACGGCCGATGGCTCAACAACCATTCATTTACCGGAATGGGACGAGCAATACCACTCCAAGCACGGTGCCATACAAGAGGCTTATCATGTGTTTGTAAAACACGGGTTGCATTATTTTGTTGAATTAAAGCAAAGCGAAGCATCTCAAAAAACAAAGGATGATATTGTTGTGGGGGAGTCGGAAAAGTCCAATAATATTTCGATATTAGAAATTGGTTTCGGCACGGGTTTAAACGCTTTTATTACGTTATTGGAAGCTGAAAAGTTAAAGACTAATATGGTTTATTCTGGTGTTGAGGCTTATCCTGTTTTAATGGATGAAATCAATCAGTTAAACTATCCCATAGAACTAAAAGCTGAAGACAAAAGCGCGATTTTTAAAGAGTTGCACGAAGTTTCTTGGGAAGCATTGCATAAAATCACAAGGCATTTTTCATTAAAAAAGCAAAAGCGATTTTTTTCAGAAATTAAAGAAAAGTCGCATTACAATATTATTTACTTTGATGCTTTTGGAGCCCGTGTTCAACCGGAATTATGGACTGAAAGCATTTTCCAAAACATGTATGATGCTCTTAAGGTTAACGGGGTTTTAGTAACCTATTCCGCTAAAGGGAGTGTTAGGCGTGCTATGGAGGCTGTAGGTTTTAAAGTTCAGCGATTGCCAGGGCCTCCGGGAAAACGTGAAATGTTACGCGCTTGCAAAAAAGCCTAACATTCAGCGCCTCCAAAAAGAAAGATTCAGAGGGCAACCAAACAATCGGCAAACTCAAACCAATAGCGTGTTAAACCCAATGGCGCACTTTAAAATTTAAGCTCGATTTCGGGGAGTTGTAGTGTTATAAAACTTCAATTTTATTTCGGCTCAATTTTATTTTGTTTTCGTTCTCCAATTGTTTTAACAAACGCGAAATAACCACACGAGACGTATGTAAATCTTCAGCAATATCTAAATGTTTTACAATAATGGTTTTTGAGCTATTCAACTTTGTTTTATGGATTAAATACTTGTACAAACGCTCGTTCATTTTCATAAAGGCAAGGTCGTCAATGGTTTCAAGCATTTCACTAAAACGAGATTGGTAGCTTTCTAAAATAAAATTCCGCCAACTTTCGTTGTTATGAAACCACTTTTGCATTAATGCCACCGGTATCATGACTAAATTTGAATCTTTTTCGGCCACTGCTCTCACCTTACTTTTTGAGCTGCCCATGCAACAGGTAAGCGACATGGTACAGGTTTCTCCAGTTTCTAAAAAGTAAATGAGCAAATCGTTCCCGTCGTTATCTTCCCGAAGTATTTTGATACTGCCGCTTAATAATAGCGGAATGTGCTTTAAGGTTTGATCGATATCGATAACAATATCCTGCTTTTTAAAGGTTTTAAAAACACCCGATTGATAGATTTCATTAATGAGATCATCATCTAAAAGGTGGTTGAAGTTTTGTTGTAGTAATTCTTTAGACATGCTCAAAAATAACCATTTTGAAATTTGAAATAAAAGTTTGGTGGGGTTTTAATAAAAAATGTATATTTGCATCCACAAAAAAGGCCATGTGGCGCAACTGAATAGCGCACTTGATTACGGCTCAAGAGGTTGCAGGTTTGAATCCTGCCATGGTCACGAATAAATGAAAAAAGCAAAAAGAAAATTGAGTTTACTCAAAATTTTCTTTTTGCTTTTTTCATTTTCAAAGCGGAGCTGTGAAGGATGCGCGAAGCGAATCCTGTTTGTGAAATTTGATAATTACATGAATACTGCTTTTTAAAAAGTTTGTATTATGCCGCTTCGGTTACAAAATATTTTAAGAAGCTGTCTTGAAAGTGTTTAGAATTTAATTTATCAGGTTGAACTTATCGAAACCGATATTGATTATCAAATAAGTTAAAAAACTTCAACAAGCTAAATACTGCAAAGAATTGGATTTTCAGGTAGCCTCTTGTGCTTTACAATACATTTTATTTCCCCTTTTGCGCCGTTTAGTTTAAATTTGTGTGTTATTAATCATTTACTAAATAAGGATGTCGAAATTATTTGCGCTAAAAGGAAAAATACAACATTACGCTTGGGGCGGAACTCACTATATTCCACAATTATTAGGAATAGAAAGCAGTACCGAAAAATGTGCCGAATATTGGTTGGGCGCTCATGCCAATGCGCCTTCTGTAATAACAACTGCTAACGGATATCAAAATTTAGATAGCCACATAGCATCCAATCGCATTGAAAGTTTAGGAGCGGAAATTGCTGAAAACTTCGGACGGTTACCTTTTCTTTTTAAGGTGTTGGATGTAAAGGATATGCTGTCCATTCAAGTGCACCCCACCAAAATAGAGGCAGAAAAAGGGTTTAAGCGCGAAAATGAATTAGGCATCCCGTTAACAGCGCCTCATAGAAATTATAAAGACGACAACCATAAGCCAGAAATTATGGTGGCGCTTAGTGAGTTTTGGTTGCTACACGGTTTTTTGCCAAAAAATGAATTGATTGAACGGTTAAAAACCACCCCAGAATTTGTCGATTTATTACCTGTTTTTGAAGAAGCGGGCTATTTTGGTTTGTACAAAACAGTGATGGATCAGTCCGACGACGACAGCAACCGCATTTTAAAACCCTTGGTAAATCGGATTATGCCATTGTATTCACAAGGAAAGTTAGATAAATCCACACCCGATTATTGGGCGGCCAAAGCTGTGGATACTGCAGCAGATACAGATGTTTTGGACAAAGGCATTTATTCCATCTACTTTTTCAATATTGTTAAAACCAATATAGGTGAAGCTGTTTTTCAAGATGCCGGAATTCCGCATGCCTATCTCGAAGGACAAAATATGGAGCTCATGGCTAACTCCGATAATGTGTTACGCGGTGGTTTAACGCCAAAACACGTTGACGTTCCCGAGTTGTTAAAGCATGTGGCTTTTGAGGAAACCATACCAAATGTGATGCAGGGTACTTTGCAAGACGATAATATTGAGCGCATTTATAAAACACCGGCACCCGATTTTGAATTGAGTAAAATAGATTTAAAACCATCGGAAACCTATCAATCGAAATCAAAAACAGCACAAATTTTAATTGTTATTGAAGGTGAAGCTAAAATTACTTCAAACGGAAAAACGTTGCATATCGGCAAAGGCGAATCGGTGTTTTTAGAGGCCAATTGCGAGTATAGCATCGTTTCGCAATCTACCGCAACCCTGTATAAAGCAACGGCGCCATAAAAAGAAAATCAATCCAAAGCATTTTTTGTAACGTAAACGCGCCAACCAATAATAGCCATTTGTAGTTTTGTGGCTTTTGCCAAATCCAGTTGCCGTTTAGAATAACTTGGTAAGACTAGTTTGTTAACCTTTGCTAAAAATTTGAATACTTGCTTTTTCATTTTTAAAACCCTTCTTTAAAAAAGGTAAAAATAGTAAAACTTATTCTAGACTAAGTTTTACTTTTTTTGGTGTTATATAATTGAGATTATAACTAAAATAATATCAATCATAATTTTTGCAAGAGTCATCATAATTTTAGGGTTTTAAAGGTTAGTAAATGTTGATACCATTTCCAACTCAAAATAATTTGTTAAAAATTGCTCTTTTTTTTCTGATGCTTCAAAATAAAAAGGAACCGTAGCTTGGGCTATGCTTTCATTTTCTTTATCGCCTAATAAAAAAATAACTGCTTTTTATTCAAGTCATTTTAAATCAGAAATGGTATTGTTATATCAATGTTTTTTTAAGATATATGTTTTGGAATATATCCACCAAATGTTTTTATGTAAATCTGCGAAGTTGAATGTAGATTTGTAATTGAAAAGATGATTTTAATTTTAGTATTTATGTGACTGTCTTTAATGAAGTTGTAAATTGAAACTATAAATGGTTATAATTATTTTAATTCGTAATAATTGTAGGCGTTTTTTTGAATGATTATAAAAAACCAAGGGGGCTTTCGTTAAAAAATTAAAGAAAATTAACGATTTCATCTTTTTTGTTGAATTTAATGCATAAAAAAAGACACCCATTTTGGAGTGTCTTTAAGTGCTGAATTTAGATGTATTTAGTTTTTCTTTTTGGAAGTAATTTCAACCACGCCATCTTTTGCTTTTTTTCCGTATTTATCAATAGCCGATTCGCCTTTAAGTACCGTTACGCTTTCAATATCGTTTGGATTAATGGCGTCCAATTTATTTTTTTTAATTTTTTTACCGTCTAAAATATACAATGGTTCTTTATCACTGTCTGTAGAAATATGGATTTTATCATTGCCATTACTTTTGCCAATAGTTTTGATTTTATATGATTTGCCTAGAGGTTTTCCACTTTTTAAAATAATAACATCTTCAGCTTCATTGCTGCCGTCGCTTTCAACAATAACTTCAACATTTTCATCATGGTCTTCATCAGAAATAACTTCAACATTACTATGGCTTTCAACAATAGCATATTTACCTTTTTTGCCATCATTTTTATTAAAATGAATGCTGTCAGCTATAAGTGCTTTTTGGTTTTCATAAAAATGTATAGAATCAGAAGTTATAAACACATAACCGTTTTTGTTTTTAGAATGTAAAGTGTCTATCACTTTACCTGATTTAGAGATAACATATTTGGTTTTTATTTCAGTGCCAAAACCAAACCCTTCGCTATTTTGCTTGTAAGTAAAAGACTTAATGGGTTTGTCGCCATTTAAGCTATAATTGCCAGAGCCATTTTCGGTTTTAAATTCAGCAAAAATACCGATGATTTCATTTTTTGAGTTTCGCTTTATTTTACTGAATTTTAAAGACACACCCTTTTCTTTTCCTTTTTTAATGGCATTTTCAAAATCTTTATCGGTGAAATTTTTGGTAATGGTTACGCTAAAAGATTTGATTTTTTGAGTGTTAGGTTTTTGTTTTGCAGTAGTTCGCTTGAGTTTCGTTTTAGAATTATGTGAGTTTTTGCTACTGCCAAAATCCAAGGTTTTGGAGTTGTTAAAATCAAATTCATCATTAACTGTTTTTATGTGTTCAATACCTCCAACTCCACAAGTTTCTTCGTGTTTAAAATAATAAAAAGGTTCGATTGGTGACTGATCGCTATTATAAATACAACTACCACCTTCAGTTTCAAATTTCGTTATAATTTTTGTAATTTCTCCTTTTGCATTTCGTTTTAATTCTGAATATGTAAAAACAACACCCATATTCTGTAGCTTTTTTTTAATCTTGTTTAAATCTTTATCCGACAGATTTTTTCTAAAAATTATTTTTATTTTATCATTCTCTTTTCTGATTTCTTGCTGTACTACTTTGTTTGTAGTTTTATTTGAACTATCATTGTCCAAAACCTTTTCAACATAAACCTTCTCCGTATTAAACCCCATTAAAAACAGGGCGAGAAAAGGCAAAACCAAAGTGTATTTTAAAAGATTGATTTTTTTCGATTTTGATTTGTGTAACATAACGATTCGTTTTTTGATTAATGAATTATAAAAATTATTGGTGATGGCCATGTGCTGATTGGGCACACTTGTTTTTAATAATAAATGCTGGTAGCTCTTTTTACAGCCCGATTGTTTTTGCGCTTTATAATCGGCAATAAACTCCAGGTTTTGCTGTAAATCCTTTTTGTAAAACCACGTAATGGGGTTAAACCAAAATATTATGGCGGCGATTTGCGATATTAAAATATCAATGGAATGGTATTGTTTTACATGCACTTTTTCATGGGCGATAATATGCTGCAACTCCGTTTCTTTAAACTGATTTTGATTAAAAACAATCCATCTAAAAAACGAAAAAGGAGGCGTTTCCTTTTGGGTTTCAATAAATGTAAATCCGTTTTGCTTATGCTTTTTGTTTTTCACAATTAGTAAAGCTAAGGAGCCCAATTGCATCAAAAACCTAACGGAAAACAAAACAACGCCAATGGTATAAATAACAAAGGCAAGGTGCCATATATTAAAAGGCGTTTCGGGTGTTTCAGCCAAAACAGAAGCATCGTTAATTACAAAATTCTGGATGGGCATAGGCGTATACTCAATATAAATAGGGATCACAACATAGGGCAGCGCAAAAGCGGTAACCAACCCCAAAAGTAAAAACCAACGGTTGCTTTCAAAAAAGGTGTCGCGCTGTAAAAACAGTTTGTAGCACAGGTAAAAAATGGCAATAACGGCACTGGCTTTAAGTAAATATTCCATGGCTATTTTTGTTTTTCAATTAAAGCGATTATCTCCTTAAGCTCGTCCACGCTTATCTTTTCCTCTTTGGCAAAAAACGATACTACGTTTTTGTACGAGTTGTTAAAATAGTTGTTTATGGCCGCCGTCATAAACCGTTTTCTGTAATCCTCTTTGGTCACAATAGGGTAATATTGGTGCGTTTTTCCGTAGGCATTGTAAGCCACATAACCCTTTTCTTCCAGGTTCCTGATTATGGTCGATAGCGTGTTGTAATGCGGTTTGTCGTCTGTAATTTCAGCAAGCACATCTTTTACAAAAGCCTTTTTTAGCCTCCATAAAATATGCATAATTTCTTCTTCTTTGTTTGTTAGCTTTTGCATCGAAAATTTAGTTTTTATTGGTCCACCAATCCCAATAGCTATCGGGAGGAAATATCGTTATTCCAAGTCGTAATTATTTGGGCGTTACCTACGTTCCATACCTACAAGGTTGAAAAAAACCTTGCAGGAGTCACTTCGGTCGGGCTATCCGCTATATCTTTTTTACGAAAAAGTAAAAAAGGATGCCGCTTCTATCCCTAACGCAACACAAACTTATAACTATTTTTATAGTTATACAACTAAAATAATAGTTATTTAACTAAAATTTAAGTTTTCAGTGTCTGTTTAAAAATCGTAATTCAAAAATCGTTAATCGTAATTTCTTATATTATCTTCGCAAAAAAATATGGTTTATGAGTATTCTTTGGGTTATCCTTGGATTTATTTTGTTGGTAGTGGGCGGTGAGTTTTTAGTGCGTTCGTCCGTAGCCTTATCGTTTAAATTTAATATATCTAAAATGGTAATTGGGATGACGGTAGTTTCCTTTGCAACCTCGGCACCGGAATTATTGGTGAGTTTACAAGCTGCGCTTTCCGGTTCGCCAGCCATAGCCATCAATAATGTGGTGGGCTCCAATATTGCAAACATTGGTTTGGTGTTGGGTATAACGGCCATGGTTGGGGCCATTGCGGTCGATAAATCCTTTTATAAACTCAATTGGCCAGTGATGATGCTGTTTTCGGTGGCAATGTACTTTTTTCTCAAAAACGATAGTGTGTTAACCACTTTTGAGGGTGCCATTTTATTTGTTGGCCTTATTTTATTTCTGTTGATTTTAATTAGAAATACAAAAAAAGATACCTTGGCAGAAGAAGTTGACGAAAGTTTAGCCGTGGTTTCTAATTTTAAAATTGGTACGTGGTTGCTCATTGGTGCCACGGCCTTATATTTTGGCAGTGAATGGCTGGTTGATGGCGCCAAGGATATTGCTACGGCCATAGGGGTAAGCGAAGCAGTTATAGGCGTGTCGTTAATCGCCATAGGTACCAGTGTGCCCGAATTGGCAGCATCGGTTATTGCAGCAGCAAAACAGGAAAAAGCCATTTCGTTGGGTAATTTAATAGGCTCGAATATATTTAATATTGCCTCGGTTTTGGGGCTGACTGCCATGATAAAACCAATTCCTGTAACTGAGCCACAAATACTAACCAGCGATATTTTTTGGATGCTTGCTTTTTCAGCGGTTTTACTGCCCATGATTTTTTTGCCAAAACGCATGCAAATAAGCCGAATAAAAGGCTTTGTTTTAGTATTTGCCTACGGTATATTTATGTTTTTGGTGTTTACCAAAGGCAAGTTTTAAGAAAAATATATACCAAAAAAAACGCCAACAAATTAATGTTAGCGTTTTTTTTATGAACAAAAAAGTTAATCTGTTTGATCTAAATTTTTGCGGATTTAACGGTTTCAATAATTCTGCCGGCAATTTTATATGGGTCGCCGTTTGAGGCAGGACGTCTGTCTTCCAGCCAGCCTTTCCAGCCTTTTTCAACGGTGATGATAGGAATGCGGATGGATGCGCCTCTATCAGAAACACCGTATGAGAAATCGGAAACATGTGCCGTTTCGTGCAATCCGGTTAAACGCTCATCGTTAAACTCACCGTAAACCTCAATATGCTCATCGGTAACGGGTCTAAACGCTTCACATATTTTTTCGTAAACTTCTTTAGAGCCACAAGTTCTTAAAGTGGTGTTAGAAAAGTTGGCGTGCATACCAGAACCATTCCAATCGCCTTTTACAGGTTTTGGATGGTATTCAATGTAATAGCCATATTTTTCGGTTAATCTATCTAATAAATAGCGCGCCACCCAAATTTCGTCTCCGGCTTTTTTAGCGCCTTTTGCAAATAATTGGAACTCCCATTGCCCTGGAGCAACTTCTTGGTTGATACCTTCAAAATTTAATCCCGCCTCAATACATAAATCGGCATGCTCTTCAACAAAATCCCTACCCCAAGTGTAGCGTCCGCCAACCGAACAGTAATATTTACCTTGTGGACCAGGGAAACCGCCACGTGGAAAACCTAAAGGTAAATCGGTTTTAGAGTCCATTAAAAAATACTCTTGTTCAAAACCAAACCAGAAATCCCCATTGTCATCATCAATCTGCGCTCTTGCATTTGAAGGGTGCGGCGTTCCGTCTGCACTTAAAACTTCAGCCATTACTAAAAAACCGTTTTTTCTTGTAGGATCTGGGTAAATAGCTACGGGTTTTAATAAACAGTCTGAAGCGCCTCCAGAGGCTTGCTCGGTTGAGCTACCGTCAAAAGACCAAATTGGGCAATCTTCTAATTTGCCACTAAAGTCGTCTTCAACCTTGGTTTTACTTCTCATGTTTTGTGTTGGTTCATGACCATCTAGCCATATATACTCTAATTTTGATTTTGCCATAATGAATAGTTTATAAATACAATTTATATAATTACGGTACAAATATAAAATTTTATGAAACACGGTGTGTTTTGCGGGGGTGTTTTAATTAACATTCACTTTATTTTTATTTAGCCCCCATTTTTTAGGGGTTAATTTTATAAAATGAACATAAATTTATGCTAAAATCTAAAAATTGTTAATAACAAACTTTTTTGTTTTGTGCTTTTATTGTTTTTGCTGTTTATTTTTGCAACTAAAATTTGTTGTAACATCTAAAAATTATTCAAATGTCAACTTTAAGATTTCACGCTATAAAAAAATCGCTTTCAGCCAAGCCTGTAACTGTTGAAGAGAAAGAACGTCGCTCAGCGATATTTGGTAAGCATGTGTTTAACGAAGACTCCATGCGCCAATATTTAACAAAAGATGCTTTTGCCGGAGTGATGAATGCTATACGATATGGTAAAAAAATTGATAGAGCTATAGCCGATCAGGTGTCTTCTTCAATGAAAGATTGGGCATTGTCAAAAGGGGTTACACATTACACACATTGGTTTCAGCCTTTAACGGGGACAACGGCCGAAAAACACGATGCTTTTTTTGAAACGATTGGTGATGGTATGGCCATTGAAAAATTTGGAGGCAGTCAATTGGTACAACAGGAACCGGATGCCTCAAGTTTCCCCAGTGGTGGTATTCGAAACACCTTTGAAGCGCGTGGTTATACGGCTTGGGACCCTACATCGCCAGCGTTTATTTATGGTACAACGCTTTGTATTCCTACCATTTTTGTGGCGTACACGGGCGAAGCTTTAGATTATAAAACACCTTTGTTAAGAGCGTTGCAGGCTGTAGACAGTGCTGCTACGGCGGTTTGTAAATATTTTGATAAAAACGTAAAAAAAGTAACCTCGTCATTAGGTTGGGAGCAGGAATACTTTTTAATCGATAAAACCTTGGCAGCGACTCGTCCGGATATTGCCTTAACAGGCCGTACATTATTGGGGCATTCCGCTGCCAAAGGACAACAGTTGGACGACCATTATTTTGGCTCTATTCCTAGCAGGGCTTTAAGTTATATGCGCGAGCTGGAAACCGAATGCATGCTTTTGGGCATTCCGGTAAAAACAAGACATAACGAAGTGGCACCAAACCAATTTGAATTGGCGCCTATTTTTGAAGAAGCTAACTTGGCAGTAGACCATAATTCGTTGCTCATGGATATTATGGGGCGTGTGGCATCGCGCCATAATTTTAAGGTGCTGTTTCACGAAAAACCATTTGCGGGCATCAATGGCTCGGGTAAACACAACAATTGGTCGTTATCCACAGATACCGGTGTTAATTTGTTGGCTCCCGGAAAAACACCGATGAGTAATTTGCAATTTTTAACCTTTTTTATAAATACCATAAAAGCGGTTAACAAGCACGAAGCACTATTAAGAGCTACCATTTCTTCGGCAAGTAACGACCACAGATTGGGCGCCAACGAAGCTCCTCCGGCTATTATATCTGTGTTTATTGGTGAACAATTAACCAAGGTTTTAGAAGAATTGGAAGGTGTTACCAAAGGTAAATTGTCACCTCAAGAGAAAACCGAATTAAAATTAAATGTAGTGGGGAAAATTCCGGATGTTTTGTTAGACAATACCGATAGAAACCGCACATCGCCATTTGCATTTACGGGTAATAAGTTTGAGTTTAGAGCCGTGGGTTCCACAGCTAATTGTGGCGACCCTATGACGGTTTTAAACACCATAGTAGCGAAGCAATTAAAAGATTTTAAAATGGAAGTTGATAAGCTGATCGATGAAAAAGGACTAAAAAAAGACGAAGCTATTTTTAATGTGTTGCGCGAATATATCAAAGCCTCAAAACGTATTTTGTTCGAAGGCAATGGCTATGGCGAAGCTTGGGAAAAAGAAGCCAAAAAAAGAGGGTTGAGCAATAATAAGACCACCCCAGAGGCATTAAAAGCCAAAATATCAAAAGACAGTATGGCCTTGTTTGAGGAAATGCAGGTTATGAGTAATATTGAGACCCAGGCACGTTACGAAATAGAGATTGAAGCTTATATTATGCACGTTCAAATTGAAGGACGGGTGTTGGGCGATATAGCTCGAAACCATATCGTTCCAACGGCGGTAAGGTATCAAAATACCTTAATTGAAAATGTAAAAGGGCTAAAAGAAATTTTTGATGATAAATTCAAAGAGGTTTCTAAAGAGCAGCTTAATTTAATCGAGCAAATATCAAATCATATAGAAAACATTAACGCCAATGTTACAAAAATGATTAACGAAAGAAAGAAAGCCAATGCCATTGAAGATGTAGAAAAGAAAGCGCAAGCTTATTGCTTTAAGGTAAAACCTTTGTTTGAAGATATCCGTTACCACTGTGATAAGTTGGAATTACTGGTGGACGATGAGATTTGGCCACTAACCAAATACCGGGAATTGCTGTTTACGAGGTAGTCCGTTTTTAGCGATACCGTAACTTCGGGGTTTTCAAGAAGTTGGGCGTTACCCCATAAAGGGGTCGGGCTTTACGCTACAATCTTTTTGCTCGTGCCTCACAAAAAGGATTTCCACTGCAATCCCTAACGCACTTATGTGCCGGCTTATGTTTTTAAACTAAAAGAGCTTTTGCTTATTGCAGAAGCTCTTCTTTTTTTCAACAAAATAGAATTCACATTAACCTAATTATTCAGTAAAAACAAAGTCTTTTCAATTACTTTTAAAATAAATTTTCGCTTTAGGCAACCTTTAGCACAAAATTTGCGTCTTTATAAATAGAAGACCACATAAAATCCATTTTTTTTTGAAAGTCATTCAACTCCATAATCCCGATTGCAATAGGGACGAATCTGAGCTAATTAAAAAAGCGATTAAAAATAATCGTGAGGCACAACAGGTGTTGTTCAATGGGCATGCTCCAAGAATGTTAAGCGTTTGCAGATATTATATAAAAGATATGCAGCATGCAGAAGAAGCGATGCTTAATGGATTTTTTAAAGTGTTTTTGAATTTAAAAAAGTTTAAAAACCAAGGCAGTTTTGAAGGATGGATACGACGGATTATGATTCGAGAATCGATTTCTTTTTTACGGCAGAAAAAAAAATTAGAGTTTCCAGTCGACGTTATTGAATATGAAAGCAATTCCGCCAACAACATCGAATCTAATATTGAAGTTGCTCAAATACAGCAGCTTATAGACGCGCTTCCCGATGGCTATAAAGTGGTGTTTATTATGTATGCTATTGAAGGTTACAAGCACTACGAGATTGCCAATATACTAAACATTAGCGAAGGCACATCAAAATCGCAGTTGTTTAAAGCACGAAAATTGCTTCAAGAAAAATTAAAAGAATTAAATAAAAAAACAAGCTATGGCAGCAAATAGATTTGAAAAAAACATAAAGGATAAGCTTGAAAAAAGAACTATAAGTCCATCTGACGATGCGTGGCATAAACTGTCTGGTCGCTTGGAAAATCATGAGAAAAAAAGGAACAATAAATCGTTTTGGTGGTTGGGTATTGCAGCAAGTGTAATTGGTGTTTTGTTAGTAGTTACTCAAGTTTTTAAGAATGAGTCTGTTGAACAAAATACACCGCAAATTGTTGTAACACCTGAAGTTATAAAACAAGATAAAACCGATAAAATAGCTAGTGAAAATATTGAAGATGTTTCAGAAGACATCAAAATTGAAGAAGGTAATCAACCCAATCAAATTCAAAAAAAATCAACGGTAATCCATACTAATTCAATTAAAGAAACAACGCTTGTCGCTGAAGAAAAAGATATTCAAAACACAAAAGAAACCCATGTTGAACCTGTCAAAATAATTCCAGAAAAGTTAACACTCGAAGAGCAGAAAATACAAGAAGTCATAGCTCAAGCCAATACCTTAAAAAATGACGAAAACCAAGTTACAGAAAATGAGATTGAAGCCTTGTTAATTGAAGCTCAAAACGACATTAAATTAAAACGATTGTACAACGAAAGCACAAAAAAAGTTGATGCCTTGGCATTGCTTCAGGATGTTGAGAACGAGCTGGACGAATCCTTTAGAGATAAGGTTTTTAAAGCTTTAAAAGAAAATTTCATTACGGTAAAAACAGCTGTGGCGCAACGTAACGACTAATAATTTCATCAAAATTCAATTTATAAATCAATACCCAATTAGGGCAAAAAACGAACAGTTATGCAAACCATTACAAAGTATTTAGCACTAGCGGTGCTGTGTTTAAATGTGCACTTAATCACTGCGCAAGACACCATTTCCAACACCAATAATCAAGAACAAATAAAGACTCTTAGAGCTTTAAAGGATAAGATTAAAACCGAGGAACGCGAGTTATTAAAAACTGAGGTTGAAGCCATAAACAAGCAATTGGATGGCAATGAAATTACCTTTCAGGAAGCCGAAAAACTAAAAAAGGAAGCGGCCAAAAAACATGCCTTAAACATTGAAAACCGAATAGCCATTATTAATAATAAACTTTCTCTTTTACAACGAAATGATTCTGTTTACAATAGTGAAGAAGCGGAAGCCGACGATCAATTTGTTTTTAGAATTGGAAAAGGCGAAACCGATGACGAATTTATATTTTTTGGGACAAAGCGACGCGACAAGCATAGACACCGAAAATACGATAGACGAACCACCAGCGATTTGGTGCTGGCCTTTGGTTTAAACAATGCCATTGTTGAAGGCGACAACCTTGACAATTCGCCCTATAAGTTTGGAGGTTCTCGGTTTTTCGAAATAGGTTGGGCGTGGAAAACCCGGGTGTTTAAAAACTCAAACTTTTTACGTTTTAAATATGGGTATTCGTTTCAAATAAACGGATTGAAACCAACCGACAATCAATATTTTGTAAGTCAAGGCAACCAAACCATGTTGGATGTGTTTCCTGAAAACCTTAAAAAGTCGAAGTTGTCCATAACCAATTTAGTATTTCCTGTACATTTTGAGTTTGGACCATCCAAAAAAATTGAAAAGGACGATTATTTTAGATATTCAACGCGAAATAAGTTTAAAATTGGCCTTGGAGGATATGCGGGATTTAATATTGGGACACGGCAAAAGTTAAAATATTCAGTTGACGGAAACCGACAAAAAGATAAGATAAAAGGCGGTTTAAATACCACCAATTTGGTGTACGGCATTAGCAGTTATATAGCTGTTGGCAGTACGGCATTATATGTAAAATACGATTTATCACCTATTTTTAAAGACCAAATTGCAGACCAGAATAACATATCGCTAGGCGTTAGGTTTGATATGGATTGATATTTGAAAGTCTATTTATAAAATAAAAGAGTTTCAATATTGAAGCTCTTTTTGTTTTACTTCAAAATAGATTATATTACATTTACACATAAATTAAGTTTTCTCCTTTGATATCAGCATCGTCCATAGACCAAGTATTCGAAACCGCCCGTGTAGAAGAGGTTATTGGTGATTTTGTTCAGTTAAAAAAAGCAGGCAGTAACTTTAAGGGTTTAAGTCCGTTTTCCGATGAGCGCTCACCAAGTTTTATGGTATCGCCCGTAAAGCAAATTTGGAAGGATTTTTCCAGTGGAAAAGGGGGTAATGTCGTGGCGTTTTTAATGGAACACGAGCATTTTACTTATCCCGAGGCCATTAGGTATTTGGCTAAAAAATACAATATTGAAATTGAAGAAACCGTGCAGTCCGACGAGCAAAAACAAGCCGCTAACGAAAGGGAAAGTTTGTATTTGGTAAGCGAGTATGCGAGTAAATATTTTCAAAATATATTGCATAAAACCGATCAGGGAAAATCGATAGGATTAAGCTATTTTAAAGAGCGCGGATTTACTGAAGAAACCATTAAAACGTTTGATTTAGGATATGCGCTCGACGAGTGGCAAGCTTTTACAGATGAGGCCTTAAAACAAGGTTATAACATCGATTATCTTGAAAAAACAGGGCTCACCATTGTTAAGGGCGAAAAGCGTTTCGACAGGTTTAAGGGGCGTGTTTTATTCCCCATAAAAAGTATGAGCGGTCGTGTATTGGGATTCGGCGGGCGTATATTGATCAACGATAAAAAAGCCGCTAAATACTTAAATTCCCCAGAGAGCGATATTTATCATAAAAGTAAAGTGCTGTACGGTATTTACCATGCCAAACAAAGCATTGCCAAAGAGGATAATTGTTATTTAGTTGAAGGTTATACCGATGTTATTCAGTTTCACCAAACGGGTATAAAAAACGTGGTGTCTTCGTCTGGAACGGCGCTAACCTCAGATCAAATCAGGATTATAAATAGGTTAACCAAAAACATTACGGTATTGTTTGATAGCGATGCGGCAGGTATGCGCGCTTCACTTCGCGGTATCGATTTAATTTTGGAACAGGGGATGAATGTAAAAGTATGTGCATTTCCCGATGGCGAAGACCCCGATAGCTTTGCCAAAAAGAATTCTCTTGAAGAGCTTGCGCTGTATTTAGATGAAAACTCTAAAGACTTTATTCAGTTTAAAGCTTCGGTTTTGTTTGAAGAATCTAAAAACGATCCTATAAAAAAAGCCGAAACGGTTAGGGATATTGTTAATAGTATTTCTAAAATTCCCGATCGTATTAAAAAAGAAATCTACGTTCAAGAATGTGCCAGAATTATGGACATTAGCGAAACCGTTTTGTTTAGTACCTTGGCACAAATCAATAAAAAGGAATTTCAAGAAGAAGCTAAAAAACAAAAAAATGAACAAAAAGCTTTTGATGTCATAAAGCACGAGCAGCCCGTAAAAAAGGTTGACGTGCAGTATGTTTTAGAACGAAAAATAATTGAGGTATTATTACTTTATGGAAACAAAACCGAAGATTTTGAAGATTTGGTTTTAAAGGAAAATGATAAAAACGAACTTATTTTAGAACCCGTAATACAACGGGCCAAAGTTTTCGAAAAAGTGTTTTTAGATTTACAAGATGATGAAATGCAATTTTCGAACCCACAATTTAAGACATTGTATTATACCATTATTGATAGGCTTAACCAAACTGAGGATTTTGAGTTAAAAACTTTTATCAATTCGGTAGACCAAGATATGGCAAACGAAATTACCACCATTTTAATGGACGACGAACGTTATGCTTTGGACGATTGGAATAGGATGAATATTTTTCCAAAAGAAAAAACCACTAGTGTGGCGCAACTGGTTAGCGAAACCATTTTAAGTTTACGCTGTTTTTTAATTGACCAGAAAGTAAAAGAATTTCAGCAAGAAACCTTGCATAACAAAATAGACTCGAACAGAAATATACTTGAAGAAGTAAAAGACTATTCGAGTCTAAAAATGTTATTGTCCAGAAAGCTTAATCGCGTATTATAGCTCTGCTGAAAGTTTAGCTTGATTAACAAGATCCACTAAATTGGTTACCTTTAGTTTTCTCATTAAGCGCGCTTTGTACGTACTTACGGTTTTCTCGTTAATGTTTAGCTCTTTAGAAATCTCTTTGTTTTTTCTACCAATAGTAAGAAGCTTTAAAACTTCTGACTCGCGCGTTGATAGTTTTTTGTAAAAAGATCCCGATTTGTTGCTTTTAGCACCAAAAGCTAATTGTTGCGTTAAGGCATCACTTAAATAAATACCACCTTCGTGAACCTTTAAAATGGCCTCGTTAATGGTAATGATGTTAACTGATTTAGAAATGAATCCTGAAGCCCCCGCTTTAATGGCGTTTATGCCATATACCTCTTCGGGCTGGCCACTAAAAATAAGGGTTTTTACGTTAGGATAATCTTTCTTTAAATAACGCAAAACGGTTAAACCGTTAAGTTTTGGGAAATCTACTTCTGTTAAAATAATGTCTACGTCATTGTTTTTTACAAAGTCTAAAATATCATCGCCATCGTTAACACTTCCCACAATTTTAATGTCTGAAGATGCCGAAAATAGATGTTCTAGACCCTTTCTGATAATTGGATGATTGTCTGCTATTAGTAATTTTATCATTATTAAGGGTTTTTATACTATTATAGCTGTGAGAGGTTTACAGCTATAATTGAGAGAGTTATATGGGTGTAAAGATAGGTTTTTTTGCTAACAAAGCAATATTTATTTCAAATTTATGGGAATTTCACAAATAGGTATTGCAATCATTTTGTGTTTATTAGCCGCGTTAAAACGCTTGTAGATTTTAAAAACCTCTTGTTCCCTACCAGAAAAATCAGTTTCTTTTTTACCCAAATTATCCATTTTCATGGCCCATTCAAGTTCTGGGTACGAGGCTCCAATCTGGTCTTCATCACTGCGGGCATCGCCAAATAAACCATCACTCGGCGCCGCTTTCATAATAGATTCCGGAACCTCTAAAAACTCACCTAATGCGTAAACTTCAGACTTTAATAAATCTGCAATAGGGCTTAAATCTACGCCACCATCGCCGTATTTGGTGTAAAAACCAACGCCAAAATCTTCAACTTTATTTCCGGTTCCGGCCACTAATAATTTGTAAAGTCCTGCGTAATAGTAAAGGGTGGTCATGCGCAAGCGCGCTCGGGTATTTGCCAAAGCCATATCAATGGTGGCTTGGTCTCCATCAAAAAACACTTCGGTTTTAAAGGTTTCAAAAACAGGTGTTAAATTGGTGCGTGTGTCGTCAACATTATCAAATCGTTGTTTTAATAGCGCAATATGTTCTTGGGCTCTGGTCACATGGCTTTCGGCTTGGTGTATGGGCATTTCAACACACAGTACGTTTAAACCTGTTTTGGCACATAAAGTTGAGGTTACCGCAGAATCGATACCGCCCGAAATACCAATTACAAATCCGTTTACACCCGCATTTGTCGCGTAATCTTTTAGCCAATTAACAATGTGATTTACCACTTTTTCTGTTTGCATATTTAACACGGTTTTTAATCTAAGAATAGTACCTTTGCAGACAAAAATAAAGGAAACGTCCAATTAATAAAAATCTATGTCGTTTAAGTTATATTTAAACGCGAAGAATGGTAAAAATTGTTTTTAAAATTTTAAGTAGATGAAAAATGCAATCTTGTTATTTAGTATTGTTTTGTTAACCATTTCTTGTAAAAAAGACAATACGTTACAAAAAAACATAGCTAAAATAAACACAGATATTAAAATTGAACGTTTTGATAGGCTGTTTGCCGAGGCCAATTCAAAAGATTTACCAAAGCTAAAACAAGCATACCCTTTTATGTTTTCTGAAAAATATTCAGATTCATTTTGGATTGCCAAAAAAGCCGATACTTTACAAATTCAATTGTTTAACGAGGTTGATAAAACATTCACTGACTTTAACGACGTAGAAACTGAAATCGAATCGCTGTTCAATCATCTAAAATACTATTTTCCGGAGTTCAATCCGCCCAGAATTATTACGGTAACCAACGATGTAGATTACAGACACAGGGTAATTGTTACCGATACCATTGCTTTAATTGCTTTGGATAATTATTTGGGAAGCGACCACGAGTTTTACGGTAGCATTCCTAAATACCTTAGAGCTCATTTTGTTAAAGAACAGCTGGTTGTGGATTTGGCTGATGCCTACGCGAAGAAATATATCCATCAAACGCAAAAAAGAACCTTGCTAGACGAAATGATTTATGCTGGTAAACTGCTGTATTTTAAAGATAAGGTTATTCCTTTTAAAACGGAAGCGGAACGTATGGGGTATTCGCCCGAGCAGTTACGTTGGGCTATTGCCAACGAGAGTTATATTTGGCGCTATTTTGTGGAGCGCGAATTATTGTTTAGCACCGACTCAAAATTACCAAGCCGATTTATAAACCCTGCACCTTTTACCAAATTTTATTTAGAAGAAATCGATGCCGATTCACCGGGGCGATTAGGGCAATTTATAGGTTGGCAGATTGTGCGCGCATACATGCAGCAAAACGATGTAGCTTTAAAGGACATGCTTATAAAATCTACTGAAGACATATTTAATAACACCAAATTTAAACCACGTAAATAATGGCAAAAAATCATACCTCTAAAATAGAACTGAAGGTTGAATTGGATGAAAACAGAATTCCAGAAAGCTTACAATGGACCGCTGAAGATGGCGGCATTACAAACCAAGAAGCCAAAGCGATGATGCTTTCGGTTTGGGATGCCGAAAGCCAAGAAACACTGCGCATTGATTTATGGACCAAAGATATGCCCGTAGATGAAATGAAAGTGTTTTTTCATCAAACATTAGTAACTATGAGCGATACCTTTAATAGAGCGACACAAGATGAAAAAATGACAGCAACCATGAAAGATTTCTGTGATTATTTCGCAGAAAAATTAGAGCTGAAAAAGTAGTTTTACAGTTCAAAGTTCAAAGTTCAAAGTTCAAAGTTCTGTTTGGTTCTTAAAATTTAATTTTTTGGAATGTAAATAGGGCTACCATTCATTGATTTTATTAGAGTCCAGTTTGATGAAAATAAACAGTAAAATGGTGAAGGCCCAAAGTCCGGAACCACCGTAACTAAACATAGGCAGAGGAATACCAATGGTTGGAATTAAGCCCATTACCATACCAATATTAATAAGAAAATGTATAAAAATTATGGATGCAACACCGTAACCATACACTCTACTAAACTGTGTTTTTTGGCGTTCGGCTAAATGTAGAATACGTATAATAAGCAGCACAAAAAGAACAACTACAAAGGTGGTTCCTAAAAAGCCCCACTCTTCGCCCACGGTACTAAAAATATAATCGGTATGTTGTTCTGGTACAAATTTTCCTGTGGTTCGAGTGCCTTCCATAAAACCTCTTCCTGTTAATCCGCCAGAGCTTATGGCTTTTTCAGATTCATTCAAATTATAGGCAAACGTTTTCTTCATTTCCTCTAATTTGTCAGGGTCTTTTTCCAAGCGAAGCCAAAGACTTATACGGTCTTGTTGGTGAGGTTTTAAGATATTTTGGTAAAAGAATTTTATTCCAAAGGAAACCGCAATAGTTACGATTAAAATAAGTATAGATTGATATATACGTAGTTTCTTTTTTCTTAAAAAATGAAAACCCACAAGCAATATTAGCGCTATTGTTGAGGTAATTATAGCACCAAACTTTAATGATAAAATGGAGACTATAATTATTGAAATACCTATGGCTAAATAATATTTGGGAAGTCCTTCTCGGTACAAAACAAAAAAGAAGGCACCGTAAACAATCGTGCTACCCGTATCGTTTTGTAAGAGCACTAAAATGGCTGGAATGGCAATAATAATAAGCGCTTTTAACTGATCTTTTAGCGTATTGATATTGGTGTTTAAATCGCTAACATGCTTTGCTATTGCGAGGGCGGTTGCCATTTTTGCAAACTCGCTGGGTTGTATGGTCATGCCTCCAATGGCGTACCACGATGTGGCACCATTAACGTTTTTTCCAAAAATGAAAAGCCCGAGTAAAGACAGCATCGAAATAATATAAATAATACTGGAAAAGCGTTCGTAAAATTTGGCATCAATAGCCAATAAAAGCACGATTAACCCAAAAGTTAGAAATATAAAAATGAGTTGTTTGCCGTAAGGCTGTGAGAAATCGAAATAGTCGATGGTGTTTCCCGAATGCGAAGCCGACAAAATATTCAGATAACCAAAGCCCACTAATAATAAGAAAAGAATAATGGTAATCCAATCGAACTTAAAATGTTTATTCGTGTCCCTTACCATTAATCTGTGCCTTTGCTAATAGTGTTTAAATGCCTCTTTAAACGGTAATATTCCTTGTCGTCAACAAGTTGTAATGTGGTTTGTCCGTTAATTTTAAAAGGCTCTCCAGAATAAGGTTTGGCGTATTCGTCTTCCAAACTGTGTTTTAAGAGCCAATCTTCTAAATCGGTTCTGGTAATTTCGCCTTTAATATGCTTTTCAATCATTAAACTGGCAATTTTTCCAGCAAAGCGGCTTCCCCAATACCCATTTTCAACAAAAACGGCAATTGCTATTTTTGGATTGTCTTTGGGTGCAAAGGCTACAAAAATAGAATGATCGGTTAATTGCGTTTTAACACTATCGATAATAGCAAAATTTTCAACCGTTCCTGTTTTTCCGCAAATATCAATGTCTTTAACTTGAATCCATTTTGCGGTACCGTTTTTATACACTTGGTGCATGCCTTCAATTACGGGCTCAAAATGCTGTTTGTCAATACTTGTATATTTTCGGGTCGTAAATTTATTGGGTAGCGTATCGCCTTTAATGGATTTAATGATATGTGGCGTGTAATAATACCCTCTGTTGGCGATTGCGGCCGTCATATTTGCCAGTTGAATGGGTGTTGTGGCCACTTCGCCCTGACCAATGGCATTAGAGATGGTGTATGTTGAATAAAACGTTCTAGGGTATACTCTTTTGTAATAGTCTCTATCGGGGATTCTTCCTTTTTGTCCCACCTTTAAATCGTAGCCCAAAAAGTTGCCCAAACCAAAACTTTTGGCATGATTGCTCCATACGTCAATGCCTTTTGAAGCACTACCCGTTTTATCTAAAATTCTTCTGTATGCTGTGGCAAAATATGCGTTGCAAGATTCTTGAATTCCGCTAATCATATTATTGCGTTTACCAATGTAGCAATGGCATTTCATAAACCTATTGCCGTATCTGTAGCCTGCATAGCAGGTTACGGTTTCGTTGGGTGTTAAAACGTCCTCTTGCAGGCCAATTAAAGCATTCATGAGTTTAAACGGCGACCCAGGCTCATAAACTCCTTGTAGACTTCTGTTAAAAAGTGGTTTTGCAATTGAGTCGTTATAAAGTTTAGTGAAGTTTTTAGAGCGTTGCCTACCAACTAAATCGTTAGGATTGTAAGTTGGGGCAGCCACCATAGCCAATATTTCGCCCGTTGAGGGTTCTATGGCGATAACACCACCGCGCTTATTTTGCATTAGCAATTCACCGTATTCCTGTAATTTGGCATCAATGGTAATGGTTATGTCTTTACCTTGCTCTGGAATGGTATCAAAGGCTCCATCTTTATATGGGCCAATATTTCTGTTGAATCGGTCTTTTTGAATAAATTTTATGCCTTTTACACCTCTCAATATGTCTTCGTATGAAGCTTCAACGCCTTGTTTGCCAATTAAATCGCCCATTCTGTAATACGGGTCCCTTTTAATATCCCTGGTGTTAACTTCGCCAATATCGCCTAAAACATTGGCTCCAATTGTGGTTTCGTATTTTCTGAGCGATCGCTTTTGAATGTAAAAGCCATCAAATTTTCGCATTTTTTCCTGTAAAACGGCATAGTCTTCTTTTGATAAATGCGAAAGGAAAACCGATGGTAATCGGGGCGAATAACGATAGGCTTTATTATATGTTTTTATAAATTGTGCTTTATCAATTTTTAACAAATTACAAAACTCAAGCGTGTCTAAAGGTTCTACTTCGCGCGGAATCACCATCACATCGTAAGAGGGTTGATTGGCCACTAAAAGGCGTCCGTTTCTGTCGTAAACAAAACCGCGCTTTGGGTAATCGTAAACTTTTCTAATGGCATTGTCCTCAAATAAATTATGTGTATTTGAAGTATATACCTGCAAGTAGAAAAGCCTTGCGATAAACACAAAACCAACAAAAATTACCGATATGAATAATAAAAGTTGTCTCATTTAGATTTTCGACTAAATATAATAGTTATTAAAACACAAAGTATTATAGTAAATATACTTGAGAATAACGTTTTTTGAAGGATTAAAATTATTTTAGAAATGCTAAAAATTTCTAAAGAAAATAAAATTAAGTGATGCGCCACCACCATTATGGTCATGTAGACAAGTTTTGAACCAAAATCTACAGTATTGAATTTTAGGTTTTGGTGTTCGTAAAGCATACCAAACGAGAACTTTAAAGCAACAGGTCTAGCATAAGCTATAAATACAGATGCCGCGGCATTGATACCACCGGAATCTAAAAATAAATCGACCGTTAAACCCAATAAAAAACTCAGGAAAATAAATAAAGAGCGGTTGTTTTTCACCGGAAATAAAATGATGAAAAGCACATAAATATACGGATTGATATAGCCTAAAAAATTAATATGGCTGCATATTAAAACCTGAATTAAAACAAGCCCAACAAAGCGGATGCTATTTAAAGAAATGATACTATTCATTTAACGGGAATTTAACAAATTTGTAATTTCCTTAAAATCCTTATTTTCTATAATATGAACATGCTCAAGGTTTGTCATGTCGTTAAAAAGCTTCACATTAATCTCATAATAATTTTCGGCAATATCCAATTCAAAATCCTGTACAACGCCTATATCAATGTTTTTTGGAAAAATTGATGAGCGCCCCGAGGTAACAATCGTATCGCCGATGGCAACCGGTGCAATTTTTTCAACATCTATTAACTGAACAATGTTTGGCGATTCGCCATTCCAAGTTAAAGAGCCTATATGGTTTGTTTTTTTTAATCCGGCACTAATGTTGCTCGTGGTGTTTAGCACCGAAATAACCGTTGAATAGTTTTTGCTTGAGTTGTCAATAATACCTAAAATACCCTTACTGGTTATCACCCCAAAATCCTCTTTAATACTATCGTTTGTGCCTTTATCGATAAGTAAAAAGTTGTCGGTTAAAGAATAGCTGTTCTTTATAATTTTTGCCGTTTGAATTTTATACCTTCCATTATAGGTAACGCTGTCTATATAGCTTGAATCCAATTTGTTTTCAGCATTAAACAAAAGCGCTTTTAACCGATTGTTTTCTTCGGCTAAAACTTGATTGTGAGATTTTAAATTAACATATTCGCTAATGTTGTTGATAGAATTGTAAATGCCACCAGTTAAAAAATTGGCGGAATTTATAAACTTGCTTTTGTGATACGAATGCGATTGAATGGTAAAAACTATAGACACCGAAAACAGCAACAAGAACAACAAAAACCTTTTGTTTCTTATTATAAAATTAATAATCTGTTGCATGATTTAGGGACTGTTTTATGCTTTTATTTAATCAATACACTTTTGTATTTAGGTAAATTTTTAAGTGTAATTCCGGTACCTCTAACTACAGCACGCAATGGGTCTTCGGCAATATAAACAGGAAGGTCTGTTTTTTGCGATAAGCGCTTATCCAAACCTCGCAACATCGATCCGCCACCCGCTAAATAAATACCTGTGTTGTAAATATCGGCAGCCAATTCCGGAGGGGTCTGCGAAAGGGTTTCCATAACCGCATCTTCAATACGTAAAATAGATTTATCCAAAGCTTTGGCAATTTCACGGTACGAAATGGACACTTGCTTGGGTTTTCCCGTTAACAAATCACGTCCTTGAACGCTCATATCTTCTGGCGGAAGTTCCAAATCTTCGGTAGCCGCACCAATCTGTATTTTTATTTTTTCGGCAGTACGCTCACCCACATACAAGTTGTGTTGGGTACGCATGTAATACACAATGTCATTTGTAAATACATCACCGGCAATCTTAACCGATTTATCGCAAACAATGCCACCAAGGGCAATCACCGCAATTTCGGTGGTACCACCACCTATATCAACCACCATATTACCTTTGGGCTGCATAATATCAACGCCAATACCAATAGCGGCCGCCATGGGTTCGTGTATTAAATATACTTCTTTACCGTTAACACGTTCGGCACTTTCTTTTACCGCACGCATTTCAACTTCGGTAATGCCCGACGGAATACAAATAACCATGCGCAACGCCGGTGTAAAAAATTTCTTTTTCAATGCCGGAATGTTTTTAATAAACATGCTTATCATTTGTTCCGATGCATCAAAATCGGCAATTACCCCGTCTTTTAACGGGCGAATTGTTTTAATGTTTTCATGCGTTTTGCCTTGCATCAAACTCGCTTGTTGGCCAACGGCAATTATTTTTCCGGTAATTCTATCGCGCGCAACTATCGATGGCGCATCAACAACAACTTTGTCGTTGTGTATAATAAGTGTATTTGCAGTACCTAAATCTATTGCAATCTCTTCGGTTAAGAAGTCAAAAAAGCCCATGTGCTATTAGTAGTTTTTAAAGGGTTGTTAACAAATCTTGTAAATGTAATAAAAGTAAATAAATATATGAGTTTTAAGCTACTCAAAATTCAAATTAACAATAGGTGCTTACACTTATACGCAGTTTATCGGTTTTTGGATGGTTTTATTTTATAATTTATGGCGTTCCCTACGCTCATACCTACAAGGTTTTCAAAACCTTGCAGGATCGCTTCGGTCGGGCTTTCACTACTCGCTTCCTCCTACGTCGGCGAGCTCAAACAGGCCGTTCAATCCCTAACGCAAATGTCTGCTATAATTCAACATTATCATTTAAAGTTAGACCTGTCAGGTTTTTAAAACCTGACAGGTCTTGCTTTTTAGTAAGTTATTGAAACAATAATTTTAATGCTTAAAATGGCGTGTACCCGTCATCACCATCGCCACATTATTGTCGTTGCAATAATCAATACTTAATTGATCTTTTATCGAGCCACCCGGTTGAATTACCGCAGAAATTCCTGCTTTTTTAGCAATCTCCACACAATCGGGGAATGGGAAAAATGCATCACTCGCCATTACAGCACCGTTTAAATCAAACTTAAAAGTTCCAGCTTTGTGTATGGCTTGCTCTAAAGCATCAACACGACTGGTTTGCCCCGTGCCACTAGCACACAATTGTTTGTTTTTTGCCAAAACAATGGTGTTCGATTTGGTGTGCTTACATATTTTAGAAGCAAAAATTAAATCGTCAATTTGAGCTTGGGTTGGCGCTAGGTTTGTAACTGGCTTTAAGTCCTCAGCTTTATCGGTAATATTGTTTCTGTCTTGCACCAAAACACCGTTTAAACAACTTCTTACATTGGTTTTTGGCATCTCCACATCATGAATTTTCAATAAAATCCTGTTCTTCTTGCCTTTTAAAATCTCTAAAGCATCGGCAGCAAAAGAAGGTGCAATAACTACCTCGCAGAATAACTTGTGAATTTCCTCAGCCGTAGCCAAATCAATTTCCTTATTGCTAATTAAAACACCACCAAAAGCCGAAACAGGATCGCCAGCCAAAGCGTCAAGGTATGCTTGGTGTAAGTTGTCGCGTTGCGCTAAACCACAGGCATTGTTATGCTTTAAAATAGCAAAAGTAGGGGCGTCGTTTTTAAACTCTAACATTAAATTTACTGCAGCATCAACATCCAAAAGGTTGTTGTAGCTTAATTCTTTTCCGTGGAGTTTTGTGAATAGCTCATCAAAATCTCCAAAGAAAAAGCCTTTTTGGTGAGGGTTTTCGCCGTAGCGTAACACCTTGCCATTTGGCTCGCTAATTTTTAAAACCGCTTCATCGTGATTTTTGTTGAAGTAATTAAAAATAGCCGTATCGTAATGCGAGGACACATTAAAAGCTTTTGCGGCAAAACGTTTTCTGTCTGCTTCAGAAATGCTACCGTTGTTTTCAGAAATCAATTCCAAAAACTCCGCATAATCATCAACCGAGGATACACAAATAACATCGGCAAAATTTTTCGCTGCAGCACGGATTAACGAAATACCACCAATATCAATCTTTTCAATAATATCCTGTTCGCTCGCACCCGATGCCACTGTTTTTTCAAACGGATATAAATCAACAATAACGACATCGATTTGCGGAATCTCATATTCGGCCAATTCTGCAACGTCGCCTTCATGGTTTTGTCTATTTAAAATTCCTCCAAAAACTTTAGGATGCAATGTTTTTACACGACCACCAAGAATGGAAGGGTACGATGTAACCTCCTCAACCGGAACGACATCAATACCTAAATCGTTAATAAATTTTTCGGTTCCTCCGGTGGAATAAATAGTGACACCCTGTTCGTTTAATTTTTTTACGATGGGGGCTAATCCGTCTTTACTAAAAACAGATATTAATGCAGATTTAATGGTTTTTTCGTTGCTCATTTTAGTGTGTTGTGTTTGATTCCTATTTTTATGGGAATGACAGGTTTAAGGTTTTTCAATGCATAGCATTGAACGTGCTGTTTTAAAAATGCAAAAGTAGTTATTTCAACTAAAAATGGAAGTATGAAAACTGCAAAAAAAGTGCTGTTTTTTTAACGATAAGCCTGAGTTGTTAACATTAAGAGTTCAAAGCTCAAAGTTTAAAATTCAAAGTTGCTATAGGTAGAAATAATGAACCCGGAATTTTGAACTTTAAACTTAAAATAGCTGAGCTACTTGCGTACAAACAAACTCTAAAAAGCGTTCGTCTGCTTCGGTAAACGGATCTGCTGTATTGGAGTCGATGTCTATTTGACCAATATTTTCCCCATTTACAAAAATGGGCACTACAATTTCAGCCTTTACGGTAATGCTGCACGCAATATAATTATCTTGAGCTGCCACATCGGGCACCACAAAATTTTGGTTGCTTAGGGCCACTTGTCCGCAAATGCCTTTTCCAAACGGAATTACGGTGTGGTCGGTGGGTTCGCCTACATAAGGGCCTAAATGCAATTCTTTTTTAGCGCTATCGGCAAAATAAAAGCCTACCCAATTGTAATATTCGATGTGGCGTTCCAATAACTGGCAAATCGATAATAATCGTTCGTCGGTAGTTTTATTGGCATTGGAAATTATGGTTTCAACCTGAGGTTTAAGGGCTTCAAAATTCATAAATAAAAAACTTTTGGTAAAAGTATTTAAAAAGGTGTACATTCGATATTTAGTTTCAGATAATTTTAACATTATACCTGTTTTTGTGTTCTCGATATAATTTTTTGATGCAGGTTGAAAAATAAAAACGCAAGCAAAAAAATACTCGAACTAACATTGGATTTTTTAATTTAATACTTTCTTTGAAAGCACTTTTTATAAAATATAGAGCCGTTGTAAAATTCATATTCACGTTTTTGGTTGTGTATGTGGTTTTTTCGTTGTTGTACCATTTTTATTTGGAATTTTCTGAAGGTTCTAAATTCTATCCGGATTATATTACTCATTTAGTGGCCAAACAAACTGAAGATTTGTTGAATGGTTTTGGTTACAGCGCACAGGTTTTACCGCACCCGGACGAGCCTTCGATGAAGGTTGTTGTTAACGGCAGCTACGTAGCACGGGTTATTGAAGGGTGTAATGCGGCAAGCGTTATTATCTTGTTTGTGTCTTTTGTTGTGGCATTTTCGGGCAAACTTAAAACCACATTGTTTTTTATGCTTTCGGGCAGTGTTTTAATATACACCGTTAATTTAATTCGGATTGCCATAATATGCATCGCCCTGTATCATTACCCGGAGCATCAAGAGTTTTTACATGGTGTGCTGTTTCCTGCAATTATTTACGGCATGGTTTTTTTATTGTGGATTTTCTGGGTGAATCGGTTTTCGAACTTAAAAAACAAGCATGGGTAAATTGGTGAAATACATGCTGCTTTTTTTGTTGTTTGGAATACTGATTTTTATCCGATGGTTTGAAAACGACTTGTTTTACGACCCGTATTTAGCCTTTTTTAAAAATGATTATTTATATGCCGATAGCCCGAATGTTGAAGTTTTCAAATTAACCATGTTTACCATTATACGATACACATTAAATACCCTTATTTCTTTAGCTATTTTGTTTGTTGTTTTTAAAGATAAAAGTGTCATCAAGTTTTCTGGGTTTATTTATATTTTGGCTTTTGTTTTACTCTTGATTGGCTATTTATACTTTGTTTTAAACCCAAAACAGGAAACCTATTACATCTTTTTTAATGTGCGCCGATTTTTAATTCAGCCAATAATCCTAATCCTTTTATTGCCAGCGTTTTATTATAATAGACTAAAAAATTAACTGTTAATCCTTTTATAAAAGCGAGTGAATATTTTTAAGTTTTTGTATTTTTGCTTCGATAGCTATAGGAATGATAAAACAAATCTTACATAAAAGCTTTTCTTTATTACTAGCCTTTTTGGTGCTATTTTCAACTGTATCTTTTACTATTGAAAAGCACTTTTGTGGCGATGTTTTAATTGATGTTGCGATGTTTGCCGAAGCCGAAAAATGCGAAATGGAAGCGTTTGCAATTCAGCAGAAAATGACTTGCTGTAAAGACGTCATAAAAGTGATTGTTGGGCAAGACGAATTAAATGTGTCTTCGTTTGATGATTTAGATTTCAAACACCAACAGTTTTTAGCATCCTTTGTTTATTCATTCACCAATCTTTTCAAAATACTTAAAAAAGAGATTGTTCCTCATAAAGATTATGCGCCACCCATTCTGGTCTCAGATATACAGGTGCTTCACGATACTTTCCTGATTTGATTTATTGTTTTTTGTAATTCCTACGTGCCACACTAAGTTTACCGAAGTTAAGGTCGAAATTTTTTGGCACACAACTTTTAATCAAACATCAAAATTTTACAATATTTCTAATAAATGAAACAAATCATATATATACTATTTATACTTCCTATGCTCAGCTTTTCGCAAGACAAGATAAGCGGATTGATTCTGGAAGCAAACGATAAAAACGAGCCTATAGGGTTAGCCGGCGCAAATGTTTATTGGCTGGACACCTCGGTTGGATCGGTAACTGATATCGATGGGAAATTCACGATACCTTATAAAAACGAATACAGCCAATTGGTGATTAGTTATGTGGGTTTTAAAACCGATACCATTACCGTAAACGAGCCAAAAGTAGTGCGACATTGGTTGCAATCTACAGATAATTTAGATGCAGTTACTATAACTTCCCGAAAACAAGCCACATCAAAATCGTACTTGCAAGCCACAAACGTGTTTACCGTGAGTAGCGACGAATTGCTTAAAGCGGCATGCTGTAATTTGTCTGAAAGTTTTGAAACCAATCCATCCATCGATGTTAATTTTGCCGATGCCGTTTCAGGTACGCGACAAATAAAAATGCTGGGTTTAACGAGTCCCTATATTTTAATAGCGACTGAAAACATTCCGTCAATTCGCGGTGCATCGCAAGCGTTCGGGATGAGTTTTATACCCGGGACTTGGGTAGAGAGTATTCAAATTACCAAAGGTGCGGGAAGTGCCGTTAATGGTTTCGAGAGTATTGCGGGACAAATAAATGCGGAATTGGTTAAGCCAACCACCGATGCAAGATTATTTGTAAATGCGTACACCAATGCCAACGGACGCTTGGAATTAAACACCCATTTAAACACGGCGGTTAACGAGAAGTGGAGTACAGGCCTTTATTTACACGGAAATTTAAGAGACACCAAGCACGATAATAATAACGATACTTTTTTAGATATGCCTTTGCAGGAACAGATAAACATCATGAACAGATGGCAATATATCGATACTGAAAAAGGCTTTGTATCTTTTATAAATCTGAAGTTTTTAAATGATGAAAAACAAACGGGACAAGAAAGCTTCAATCCTAAAACCGATAAGGGCACAACCAATGCTTGGGGTAGCGAAATTGATACCCGACGTTACGAAGTATCGACAAAATTTGGGTATGTAAATCCAGAACTAACATGGCAAAGTATAAGCTTGCAAACGGCTTATAGCAACCATAAGCAAGCATCGTATTTTGGTTTAAATCAATACGATATAACACATAATAGTTTGTATGCCAATGCTATTTATAATTCGATTATTAGCGATTCCAGACATAAGGTTAAAACAGGAATTAGCTATACGTACGATCATTACGATGAGTTTGTAAACACCAATGATTACGAAAGAACCGAGCGTTCAGTCGGTGCGTTTTTCGAGTATAATTTTGATAATCTGGAGAAACTGAATTTAACGGCCGGAATTCGCGTAGACAACCATAATTTAATGGGCACGTTTATTACGCCTAGGTTTCATGCGCGATACACACCTTGGGAAAAATCGGCGTTACGTGCGTCATTCGGTCGCGGTATACGCAGTGCCAATATTTTTGCCGAAAATCAAAGTATATTCTCAACCTCACGGGCAATTAATATTTTAAATACCGGTGGTGCTATTTATGGATTAGACCCAGAAATTGCCTGGAATTACGGGGTGTCTTTTTTACAGGGATTTAATCTTTTTAACAGAAAAGCAGATATTACTTTAGATTATTACCGTACCGATTTTCAAAATCAAGTGGTCGTAGATTTCGAAAACCCACAAGAGGTCAATTTTTATAATTTAGACGGCGATAGTTACGCCAATAGCTTTCAAATTGAATGGAATTACAATGCTTTCGAGCATTTCGATTTACGATTGGCGTACAAATATTACGATGTTAAAACCGATTATAATTCTGGTAAACTCTCAAAACCATTAGTGCCCACAAACCGTTTTTTTGCCAATGCATCTTACGAAACGAATATGAAAGAAAATGGTGCCCGATGGAAATTTGATACTACCTTTAATTGGTTGGGCGAACAGCGTTTTTCGTCAACCACGGGAAATCCTATTCAATATCAATTACCTGAAAACACACCAACACTTGGTACTTTAAATGCGCAAATAACTAAAGTGTTTTCTCCTAAATTTGAAGTATATTTAGGCGGTGAAAACATAACAAACGTAAAACAAGATAATCCCATTTTAGGAGCAAATGATCCTTTTGGTTCAAATTTTGATACTACTTTTGTTTATGGCCCCATTTTTGGAGCAAGTTATTATGCCGGATTACGGTTTAAAATAGAATAATCAGTCATTCCCTCCAAGGAGGGAGTTTTATAAATGGAACTAATATATAAACCTGTCATGCTGAGCGCAGTCGAAGCATCTTATTAAAAAAAATTATAAATATTAAATGAGATTCCCGTCTTCACGGGAATGAAAAAAACTTAATTATGAAAAAAATAATGATTTTAGCACTTATGCTAATAGGAACAACAACCTTTGCACAAAACAAAAACCAAAAAGCCTCCATTGAAGTCGATGGTGTTTGTATGATGTGTAAAAACCGCATTGAAAAAGCCTGCTTAACCTCAAAAGGTGTAAAGTCGGCCGATTGGAACGTGAAAACCCACGAGTTAAAACTGATTTACGACGCCCGTAAAACCGATTTAAAAGCCATACAGAAAACTATCGCTAAAGTGGGGCACGATACTAAAGAGGTAAAAGCAACCGACGAGGCTTATGCTTCTGTACACCCATGTTGTAAATATCGCGATGATAAGGTGATTGACGACCATAAAGACGAGGGTGAAGAAAAACCAAAAAACTAGAAAAATTCACTTTTAATATTAAAAACCCAAAGTTTGTTGCTTTGGGTTTTTTTGTAAAAAAAATCTATATTAGTGCTTTAAGAAAACAAATCAACATGAAAAAAATTTACATTGCTTGCCTCAGTTTATTTTTAACTCTATCAACTTTTGCACAGGTTACAGATGTTGCAACGGGGTTAAATTCTCCAAATTGTTTAGCAGTAAAAGGTGATTATTTATACATAGCTGAACTTAATGGTAATAAAATCTCTAAAATTGATTTAACTATTTCAAACCCAACACCAATTACCGTAATAACAGGGGTAAATGCTCCTAGGGGTTTAGTGTTTAATGGCGATGAGTTGTACATATCTGAGAATTCTGAGAACAAGATTTCCAAAATAAACGTTACAGATGTAACGCCAACCAAAACAGACTTAATAACAGGGATAACCAACCCGGGCAGGATGGTATTACATGGAAACGCTTTATATATAGCTGAAGACCCCAATGCCCCACCGGTTAATAATAAAAAAATTTATAAAGTAGATGTTTCTCAACCAACCCCCACACTAAGCACTTTTGTTACTGGTGTAAGAACCGCAAAGGATCTATGGATTACTGGCAACTATATGTACATTGCAGTATATCAAGGAAATAAAATATCTAAAGTTGACATAACAGCCGCTACGCCTGTTTTAACAGATGAAATAACAGGAATGCCCGCACCTATTGGATTGGCTTTAGATGGGAACGATTTGTACATAAGCCACTATACAGCGGCTGGTGGAGGTGGTAACAAAATCTCGAAAATTGATATAACGGTTATGCCGCAAACTACTGCAACAACAGTAATTCCATCTATATCTAACCCTGCAGATATATTGCTTGTTGGCAGCGATATGTACATAGCTCAATTGTCATTAAATAAAATTTCTAAATTCTCTTTAAATGCACTTTCTGTAAGTGCCTCAGTATTTGAAGAACTATCTGTTTTTCCTAACCCATCACTGCAATATTTGCAAATTTCAGGTTTAACTCGAACGGAAAACTACAAAATATATAACACTTTGGGTGTGGAGGTAGCTAAAGGTAATTTAGTGCCAAATCACAAAATAACCATTAGTCAATTAAAAAGTGGTCTTTATTTTTTAGAAATAGCCAACAACAATACGTTTAAGTTTGTTAAAAAATAGAGTGAGTGTTTTAGCTAATGCGAATAATTGATAAAACTATCAATAAATACAATAGGCTGTTAATTTAAAATGTAAATTGCTGAATATTAACTCTTAGATTGTCCTTCATTTCAAAATTTAGTATCTTTACTCAGTCAAATCGATTATTCACTCAATATAACTTTCACAACAATCTGTCTTGGGATAGATTTGATGAAAACAAAATATATAGAATTATGAAATGAGCCATAAAAACTAAGTTGATACTAACACAAAGGTTTATTGGCGAATTACATTTGACCTATAAAAAAATACAAATAAACAAATGAAAACACAATTAAAACTCACCCCAAAAAAAGTAATCAACACTTTAGGTTTTGTAACCGTATTAATGATTACAACCCTTATGTTTAATCCGGTTTACGGACAAACAGAAGAAGCGAATTCTACCGAAGTGCAGCAAAACGAGCGCATCGTTAAAGGCATTATCACCAATGATGAAGGGCCTGTGGAGAGCGCCAGCATTACCTTAAAAGGTTCTAAAGTAGGAACGGTGTCTAACAGCAAAGGCGAATTTACATTTCCGCAAGCACTAAAAACAGGCGATGTTCTGCTTATTAACTATTTGGGTTACGAAACCATTGCCGTAAAAATTAAGGACGATACCACTTTTATTAGACCAGTGTTAAGCGAAGATTTAATTGAATTCGTGGGTGCTTTAAATTCCAATAAACCTTATAAATCCAAACGGTCTAATTAATAATTAGCATTTTGATAGCCTTGTTTAAATGAAAATTATACGCTGTTTATTTTTGTTCATTTTTGTGCTCCAATCGCATGCTCAAATTTCTGATTTTGAAACTATTGATTTTAAGAAAGCCGATAGAATAGCGTTGGAATACAAAAATGAAAGGCTTGATAAATTACCCGAATTGGTACACAAACTTACCTCGAATTTAACTACCGATGTAGAGCGTTTTAGAGCCATTTTTACTTGGGTTTGCAATAATATTGCCAATGACTACGGCATGTATTCAAAAAATATGCGAAAACGGCAACGCTTTAAAAACGATAGTGTTAAGCTTGAAAACTGGAATACCGAATTTAGAAAAGCGACCCTTAAAAAACTCCTAAAAAACAATAGAACCATTTGCACGGGTTACGCTTATCTGTTAAAGGAGCTTGCGAATTTAGCCAACATTGAATGCGAAATGGTGCATGGTTTTGCCAAAACAAGCACGATAAATATCGAATCGCTCGACATGCCAAACCACACTTGGAATGCGGTTAGATTAAATGGCAAATGGTATTTGTGCGACCCCACTTGGGCGAGTGGCATTCCCAATCCAGAAACCTTTCAATTTCAATTTCTTTATAATGACGGCTTCTTTTTGGCCAACCCCAAACTGTTTGTTATCGACCATTTTCCGGTCGACGAAAAATGGTTGCTTTTAGATGATATCAATACATCTTCGTTTGAAACGTTTATAGAATCACCAATAATTTACGGACAGGCTTATGCGAATCTCAGCAACCATATTCAGCCTAAAAAGATGCACAACACCATTCAGAAAAACGAAAAAATCACCTTTAAGTTTCAGCTTCTTAAACCGGCAAACGCAAAAGACGTAACACTTTTAATTGATAGCGGGAATAACAGTAAAACCATACGTCCAGAATCAACTGTTGTAAAAAACGAATCTTTAACTTTTGAATATAAATTCAAATACACCGGTTTTTACGATGTGCATTTTTTACTTGGTGACGATTTAATTTCCACATATACGTTTAAGGTAAAAAGCTAAGGCGGCCTAAAAACTAACTTATTTATTTATAATATTTCCATAAAAATTTTTATAGCATATAATGACGTAAAAATGTATTTTCGCCTTTTAAAATTTTGCAAATGACAATGACTGAGTTTGAGCCTATTATAGAAGTTATAGAAGAGGCTTATGAAGTACCCCACTTAAATGCCACCAGAAAAATATCGGCATTATTACCACACGATTATTACGAAACCGATAAAAAATATCCAGTTTTATACCTTCAAGATGGGCAAAACCTTTTTAATCCGTTAGCTAAATACGGCGATTGGGCGATTGATAAATCGATGGCAAAATTGGCCGAAGAAGGGCTGAGCGATATTATAATTATAGCCATAGATCACGGTGAAGAGGAACGTATTATTGAATACTTGCCGTATTATCACCCACGTTTTGGCAAAGGCAAAGGAAATTTTTATATCCAATTTATGATTGATAAATTAATTCCTTACATTAACAGTCATTACCGAACATTAACCGATTTTGAGCACACCGGTATTGGCGGTAGTTCTATGGGTGGATTAATAAGTTTACACGCCGGTTTATCAAATCCCGGGGTTTTTGGTAAAATGATGATTTTTTCACCTAGTTTATGGATTTCGAGAATGATTTTTAACAACACCAAAACCTTTTCGCCCTTAAACGAATCTAAAATTTATTTGTACGCTGGCGGACAAGAAAGTAAAGAGCACTTGCCAAATGCCAGAATGTTGGATACCATTATTAGAAACAAAATGGAAAAGGGGCATAACATAGATTTTCATTTTTCAGTGAAGGAATCGGGCGATCATTCCGAAGTACATTGGCGCGAGGAGTTTCCCAAAGCTGTAAAATGGCTTTTCTTTAATAAAAAAACATGAAATTTAAACACACACAAAACTTAGATAATAATAAGGACATCATAATTCCTTGTAAAAAGGGAAAACTTGATTGTCTGGAAGAATTCACTTCTATAAAAAACCTTGATTTTGAGGGTGAATTGTCAACCCATCAACTTATTTATGGTGATGCTGGAAATAGAATTTATCTTTTAGGATTGGGCGAAGAGAAGGATGCCGTAAAAATTGAAGAAGCCTTTAGGAAACTAGCTTTTAATACTAAAAAGAATTGGAGCAAAAGCATTCAGGTTGATGCGCAATCACTGTCGGAAGATGCGGTTAAACAAGCGGTTATTGGTTTGGAATTGTCTAATTATGAAATCGGTCAGTTTAAATCCGAGAAGAAAAAACAGTCCAAACTAGAAATCAATTTCATATCAAAAAAAGATATTACAATTCAGCTTAAAGAGGGCAAATACACAGGCGAAACCACCAACCAAATAAAAGCTTTGGTTGATGCACCGGCAAATTATAAAACGCCTGAATTTTTAGGCGATTGGGCAACAAAATCGGCTAAAACATACAATTATAAATGTACCGTTTTACATCAAAACGAATTAAAAAAACAAGGTTTCGATGCTGTAATTGCGGTTGGCCAGGGCAGTGTTAATCCGCCGGTGGTTATCGTTACTGAATACATTACAAAACCAAATGCCAAAATAGATATTGGTTTGGTGGGCAAGGGCATCACCTTTGATACGGGCGGACTATCCATAAAACCATCCACCAATTTGCACTATATGAAAAGCGATATGGGTGGTGCTGCCGTGGTTTTGGGCGTTGTGGAATTGGTTGCCAAATTAAAATTGGATGTGAATATGGTCGGTATTGTCGCTTCCGCGGAAAATGCCGTAGACAAAAACAGTTACAGACCGGGCGATGTGATTAACTCATATTCGGGCAAAACCATCGAAATTATCGATACCGATGCCGAAGGACGTTTGGTTTTAGCTGATGGATTGAGTTATTTAATAAAGGAATTTCGGCCGGAAAAAATTATTGATATTGCCACATTAACAGGAAGTGTGGTGCGGACTTTGGCATTTTCAGCAGCAGGAATGTTTACCAATAATACCGAAATGGCAAAAACCATGTCGGATATTGGTTATAAAACCAACGAGCGTGTGTGGCAACTGCCTTTATTTGAAGATTTTGAAGCCGATTTGCACTCAGATATTGCAGATTTGCGTAACTTTAGTGGTAAACCCATTGCGGGAGCCATTAATGCCGCTAAATTTTTAGAAGCGTTTACGGAGTCTCATAAAAACTGGATGCATTTGGACATTGCAGGTGTGTCTTTTGGCGATTCGCCCTATTCAAAAATGAAAAGTGCTTCTGGTTTTGGTGTGCAATTAATTACCAATTATGTAAAATCTTTAAACTAAAAAAACATGTCTATGCAGCCGCTCAATTTCATTTGTATTTCCACTTATTTTAAAGGTGAAGATTTTATAAAACAATGCAAAGCCGAGGGCAATCAAGTGTATTTGTTAACCATGAAAAATTTAGAACATGAAAATTGGCCGTGGGAAGCAATAGATGATGTGTTTTATGTTGAAAATTGGAATGATACCGATGTTATTAAAGGATTGGCGTACAAATACAGAAGCATTAAGTTTGACCGCTTTGTAGCATTAGACGATTTTGATGTAGAAAATGTAGCTGCCATTCGCGAACATTTTAGAATGCCTGGAATGGGCAGTACTACGGCGCGCTATTTTAGAGATAAATTGGCTATGCGTATCAAAGCGAAGGAAGAAGGGATAAATGTGCCAGAGTTTACAGCCTTGTTTAATGATGGTGCTATAAATAATTATGCCGATAATGTTAGTCCGCCTTGGTTGCTAAAACCACGTTCGGAAGCTTCGGCAGCTGGAATAAAAAAAATACATTCTAAAGACGAACTTTGGGAAGTCGTGCATAGTTTGGGCGATGAGCGCGACGATTTTTTAGTTGAAAAATTTGCTCCGGGTGATGTGTATCATGTCGACGGATTAAATGTTGACGGTAAAGTCCTTTTTTCTCGGGTTAGTAAATATTTAGACACGCCTTTTGAGGTTGCCCATGGCGGCGGTATTTTTAGATCGGCCACTTGTGAAATCGGGTCAAAAACTGAAAAAGCGTTAACCAAAATGAATGCTGAAGTTATGAAAGCTTTCGGTATGCAATTTGGCGCATCACATACCGAGTTTATTGCTTCAAAAGCTACGGGCGAACTGTTTTTTTTAGAAACGTCGTCTAGGGTTGGAGGTGCTAATTTAGCAGAAATGGTGGCCTTCGCTTCGGGCGTTAACTTATGGACTGAATGGGCACGAATTGAATCGGACACTCTAAAAAAGCAAACCTATAAATTACCAAAAACCCACAATAAATACGCTGGTATAGTGGTGTCTTTAAGTCGCTATGAATATCCAGATACCTCTAGTTTTACCGATGAGGAAATCGTATGGCGTATGCACAAACCATGGCACATAGGTCTTATTGTGGTGTCGGAATCCAGTGAGCGTGTACTGGAGTTGTTAGACATGTACACAAGCCGTATTGCCAACGAATTTCACGCGAGTTTACCGGCACCAGATAGTTTAAGGGATTAGCTGAATTTTTTTAGTTTTACATGTCATAGCAATGGTAAAAATAATTTTAAAAGCTTCGTGATTGTTTACGGAGCTTTTCTATTTTTATGAAAATCTTTTTAAAATGAAACGTATTGTATTTGTGTTAGTCGTTATGGTGTTTTTTTCTTGTAAAAAGGAAGATAAGTTTAAGTCTAGGAATTTTTATAAGGTTGAAATTGAGCATATTGTAGAAGATTCTTTGTTGAATGTTAGGGCAATCGAATTACACAAAAAAGATAGTATTGGTGTTTTTGCTACTTCAAATGGAGAGTTTGGTGCTTTTGCCTTTGATAGTAATAAAAGTGGATTAGCTTATCAAATACAATATGACTCCATTGTTCCAAATTTTAGATCGCTAGCATTGACTTCCCAAGCGGTTTATGTTTTAAGTATTTCTTCACCATCTTTATTATATAAGGTAACTATGTATACAGATTCCATTAACTATATAGAAAACCACCCCAAAGCTTTTTACGATTCCATGGATTTTTGGAACGACAACGAAGGCATTGCCATTGGCGATCCAACCGAGGATTGCATGAGTATCATCATCACCCGCGATGGCGGGGAAACTTGGACTAAACTATCCTGCGACGATTTACCAAAAGCTAAAGATGGCGAAGCGGCATTTGCTGCCAGCGATACCAATATTGCTATTGTTGGCGATAATACTTGGGTGGCCACAGGAGGGAAGGCGAGCAGGGTTTTATATTCGCCAGATAAAGGCAAAACGTGGGACGTTTTTGAAACACCAATTATTCAAGGATTGGAAACCACGGGTATTTATTCCATCGATTTTTATGATGATTTAAATGGGTTTGCCATAGGTGGCGATTACACCAAGCCGGACGATAATGCTGCCAATAAAATAAGGACAACCGATGGCGGAAAAACCTGGGATCTGGTGGCACAAAACCAAAATCCCGGTTACCGAAGCTGTGTGCAATACATGCCAAGCGGAAAAGGGAAGGAGCTTGTTGCCATAGGTTTTAAAGGGATTGATTATAGTAACGATTCCGGGAATACTTGGAAGCGTTTAAGTGATGAGGGTTTTTATACCATCAGGTTTTTAAACGATAGTGTGGCTTATGCTGCTGGCGCAGGAAGAATTTCTAAGCTCACGTTTAGGGAGCAATGAATTTGTCTAAAAAAGTCTTTTCGAATTGTATGTGTCAGGTTGAGCTTGTCGAAACCAATCTTGATTATCAGTAAGTCAAAATATTTCGACAAGCTCAATATGACATAGAATTAGACCTTTCAGATAGCGGCATTCTAATTCCTTTTTTTACCTTCTTGTCTTCTTTTTTTATATTGCTCAAATAGTTTTCTTTTAAAGCTTTCTTCCGCAATCTGCAATAAAAGAATCTTTTTTGGAGAAATGATGGTTTTTAGTTTATTAGCTAATGTAACACGCTCGTTGTGCATACTGTTTTCAGCTTGATACAACCTATCCAATAATTCTTGAGATTTTTTATCGGTAAGTGTTTCATAATTGTCTTTAATCTCTTTACGAATGCTTCTAATGTCTTGGTGTTTTAACTTATGAATATTATCGTCGTAAGTATTATATATGGGCCAAAACTGTTGTGCTTCTTGTGCAGACAGGTTTAATGTTTCTGTAATATGCGCTACTTTAAGTGCTTTAATATGCTCTCTTCTATCATTCTCTTGAGAAAAGGCAGTTAGTGTTAAACTCGCGAAAAGCACTGTTATAATAATCTTTTTCATGCTTAGTTTATAGGTTTAATCTATTAATAAATCTTCAATGTTTGCGTTATTCAATAAATAATCTTCTAACGAATCTTCTGTGATTTGGGTGTTTGTAAAAGCTTCGGAATTTAATTCTTCGTCTGTTAATAAAGTGGCTAATTCGTAAGTTGTAAAACCTTCCTCAGCTAAATAATTTTCTATGGATGCGATTTCCAACGAATCGAAAGTTAATTTTTCAGGCGTATTAAAAAATAGGTTAAACATAAGTATTATACTTGCCGCAACTGCAGATGCATATGCCATTTTCCTCCAAGAAAATAACGAAACGACTTTGGTGTCTTTTTGATTTTGAACCGTACTCAAAATAGCGTCGTCAATCGTTTCAAAATAATCGTTTGGCACTTTAAACCCTGTTGTTTTAATGTCATCTAATTTATTTTGAGCTTTTAACTTGGCTAAAAGTTTGTCATCAAAAGACTCAAAATAGTTGTCTGGCGTTTTAAAGCCCGAGGATTTCATGTTATGTAAATTCTTGTTTTTCATGGTATTAGTTGGACTATTTTATGCTTAAAAGGTTTAATTTTTAGTTAAATAGTCTTCAATTTTTTTAACGGCTATATGGTATGATGCTTTTAGCGCGCCTTCGCTGGTTTCTAAAATTTCTGCCATATCTTTATATTTAATATCCTCAAAATACTTCATATTAAAAACCAATTGCTGCTTTTGCGGTAGCGTTGCGATGGCTTGTTGTAATTTTAACTGAATGGCATCGCCCTCAAAATACACATCGGTGGTTAAATTGTTTATGGCCATTTGCTGCACCTCTTCATTACTTACCTGTAAGCGTTTTGCATTTTTATTAATGAACGTAATCGATTCGTTTGTGGCTATTCTGTACATCCAAGAATACAGTTTACTTTCCCCCTTAAAGTTATTAATATTTTTATAAATTTTTATGAACGTGTTTTGAAGCACATCATCAGCATCATCGTGCGATTTAACAATGTTGCGAATATGCCAATATAAGCGTTCCTTATAAAGCGTTAGCAAAGTTTTGAAAGCTTGCTCTTTATAGGTTTTAGATTGCAATTGTTCTAATAGCTGTGCGTCGTCAATCAAAGAAAATGGTTTGGTTTTTAGACTATTAAATATAATAAAAGTTTAATGTGAATTTTTTTATTATTTTCTCAATATCATAAAACACTGATAGACAATTAATTAAACCAAAAAACATCGATGAAGTGTATTTTAAATACGATTAAATGCATTTTTTTCTTGTGTAGTCTGTTTTTTTACTTTATGTTTGTACCAGAAACCTACTTATGTTGCTAGTTTTGTCCCCAAGTCTAGCAATGAATAAAAAAAGGATAGAAGCCCCAAATCTCTATCCTTTTTTGTTTTTTTTAATGTTTGTTCACTTATTCAAAACTCTGCATTTCCACTAATTTTTTGTAGGTACCATTTTTGGCAATGAGTTCGTTGTGTTGCCCCTGTTCATCAATTTGACCCTTATTTAAAACCACAATTTCATCGGCATTTTGAATGGTTGATAAACGGTGTGCAATAACAATGGATGTTCTATTTTTCATCATATTTTCCAAAGCGACTTGTACCAAGCGTTCGCTTTCGGTATCGAGTGCCGATGTGGCTTCGTCTAAAACCATAATGGGTGGACTTTTTAATACGGCGCGGGCAATACTTAAACGTTGTTTTTGTCCGCCAGAAAGCTTGTTTCCGGAATCGCCAATATTGGTATTGATGCCTTCTGGTAAATCTTTAACAAACTCCCAAGCATTGGCTACTTTTAGGGCTTCAATAATTTCTTCGTCGGTAGCATTGTCTTTACCCAATGTCATATTGTTTTTTATGCTTTCGTTAAACAAAATAGCATCTTGGGTTACAATGCCCAATTGTGCGCGTAAAGAGCCTGTGGATAAGTCGCGAATATCGATGCCATCAATTAAAATTTGCCCTTTGTTAACATCGTAAAAACGGGTAATCAAATTGGCGATGGTCGATTTTCCACTACCGGATTGCCCAACAAGCGCAACGGTTTTCCCTTTGGGAATGGTTAAAGAAAAATCCTTTAAAACATAGTCGTCTTGATATTTAAAGGAAATATTGTCAAATTTAATTTCAGAGTCGAAACTGTTTTTTTCAATAGCATTTTCTTTATCCTTTAAAGGATTTGGCGTATCGATGATTTCTTGAATACGTTCTGCGGCAGCACCACCTTTTTTAATGTTGTAAAGCGCCCTCGAAATGGCTTTTGCCGGTGTCAATATATTGTATGATAGCCCCATATAAACGAGAAATGTACTGCCGTCTAATTCAGAATCGCCAGTAAGCACCAAATTACCACCGTACCATAAAATAACGGCAATCATGAGAATGCCCAAGAATTCGCTGCTTGGCGATGCTAGATTTTGACGGTTGAGTAACTTGTTTGAAAAATGATAAAACCTTGTGGTCGACTCTTGAAACCGTTCGTTAAATTTTTCTTCGGCATTAAAACCCTTAATGATGCGCAGTCCCGTAAGTGTTTCTTCCAATGCGGAGAGAAATATGCCTTGTTCTTTTTGAACACGATCTGATTTTCGTTTTAAACTTTTACCAATTTTTGAAATGATAAAACCCATTACAGGGATGAAAATGAAAATAAATAGGGTGAGCTGCGGACTGATGTACAGCATGATTGTGATGGTGAAAATAATGGTTAAAGGCTCCCTAACAATAAGCTCTAAAACCGATAAAAACGAATATTGTAAATCTAAAACATCGCTGGTTACCCGCGATAAAATATCGCCTTTTCGTTGCTCGGAAAAATATGAAAGTGGTAATTCAACCGTTTTTTTGTAAACTTTATTTCTAATGTCCCTAATTACACCATTTCTAAGAAATACTAAAAAATAATTCGCTAAATAGCCAAAAATATTTTTCAATAAAAACATAACAACTATAAGTGCAACCACAAAAATTAAAGCCTTCGAGTCGTCTCCACCGGTAAATTGGTGCATGTTGTATGCCAATAGTTTTTCAACGTAATCGTCAATTTCCATTAAGCCTGTATAAACCGGTTCTGTAGGAATTATTTGTGCAGTGGGTTGCCCCAAATCATCAAGAGGGTCTTTCTTAAAAATAACATCCAGCATGGGCTTTAATGCTACAAATGAAAGGGTGCCAAATAAAGCAAAAAACACATTAGAAATAATGTGTCCTATGGCATAACGCTTATAAGGTTTTGCGTATTTTAAAATATTTATAAAGTGATTCATTAACTCAATTTCATGTCTTTTACAATGGCCGCTATTTTTTTGTCGAGTTGCGCTTCTACGGTTTTATATTCTGAGGCAGAATTTAAATTGGTGTTAACACTCATATAAAATTTAATTTTTGGCTCGGTACCACTTGGTCTTAATGCCACTTGAGTACCATCTTCGGTGTAATAAATAAGCACATTGGATTTTGGGAGGTTAATAGGGCTTTCTTCTCCAGTAATCATATTTTTTGAAACCGATAATTGATAGTCTTCAATTTTAGTAACTTTGGAGCCGTTTACTTCGGTTAGCGGATTCTCGCGGGCATCAATCATCATTTGTTTTATTTCTTCGGCGCCTTCAATCCCTTTTTTGGTTAATGCGATTAGGTGTTCTTTGTAAAAACCATGTTCAACGTACAAATCTATTAACTCTTTATAAACCGAACTGCCATTTGCATTGGCTTGAGCTGCAATTTCGCAAGCTAAAAGCGTTGAGGTTACCGCATCTTTGTCGCGTACAAAATCGCCAACCATATAGCCGAAACTTTCTTCGCCACCACCAATAAAATTAAGATTTTTGTTTTCGTGGATTAACTGGGCTATCCATTTAAAACCAGTAAGTACAATTTTACTCTCTACATTATATGAAGCCGCAAGTGTGCTTAACAAGGGTGTTGAAACGATGGTAGAGGCAATGAATTCCTTACCTGTAATTTTGCCTTGTTTTTCCCATTGTTTTAACAAAAACTGCGTCATTACCAACATAGTTTGATTACCGTTAAGCAACTGTAATTCGTTTTTTGTGTTGCGCACGGCAATACCTAATCTGTCGCAATCGGGGTCGGTACCAATAACAATATCGGCGTTCACTTTTTCGGCTAGTTCCAATGCCATTTTTAATGCCGCGGGCTCTTCCGGATTTGGTGAAGCTACGGTTGGGAAATCGCCATTGGGCACTTCCTGCTCTTTAACAATGTGCACGTTTTTGTAACCCGCACGTTTTAAGGTTTCGGGTACTGCTGTAATTGAGGTGCCATGAAGCGACGTAAAAACAATAGTTAAATCGTCTTTCGCGGCTTGGGGCGTGTTAAAGCTTCCGTTGCGTACCGAAGCATCTATAAACGCGTCGTCAACCTCTTTTCCTATGTATTGGATTAAATCGTTATTGGCTTCAAATTTAATGTCGGTGTAGTCTAGACTTTCTATCTCATTAATAATGGCATTGTCATGCGGGGGTACCAGTTGCCCGCCATCTCGCCAATACACTTTATAGCCGTTATATTCTGGTGGGTTGTGCGATGCCGTTAACACGATGCCACAGTGGCAGTTGAGGTGTTTTAATGCGAATGATAATTCTGGAGTGGGTCTTAAATCTTCAAATAAATAGACTTTAATGCCGTTTGCCGAAAACACATCGGCCACTACTTTGGCTAACGATTTACTATTATGCCTGCAATCGTAAGCAATTACGGCTTTTGGGGTTTCGTTAGGGAAAGATTTATGTAAATAATCACTTAAACCTTGGGTGTTTTTTCCTAGGGTATATTTGTTGATTCTGTTGGTGCCAACACCCATAATGCCACGCATTCCTCCAGTTCCGAATTCTAGGTTTTTATAAAAACTTTCCTGGATATCCTTTGGATTATTGGCAATGCTATCTTTGATGGTTTGCTGCGTTTCTTCATCGAAAGTTGGGGTTAACCACGAGTTTATTCGGTCTAAAATTTCAGGTTTAATATGAATCATCTTTAAGCATTGATAAGTTAAACAAACGCTAAAATAAGCATTTCGTTAGTTAGTTTATTGTTTTAAATTTAAGAAATATAATTTTTATAATTATAATAATTTCGCTCTAATAATTTAATTAAAAATTCAATTCGTCTTTAATTAAATAGCGTTTTTTATTTTGCTTGGTGCGTAAAATAATTTCGCCTAAAAAGCCAGCCACAAAAAACTGGGTACCAATTATCATTGTAACAAGTGCTATGTAAAATTGGGGGCGTTGGGTAATGAGTCGTCCCATGGGGTTTAAAAATAACTTGTCTATGCCCAAATAAGTAGCAAAGCCGAATCCAATGGCAAACATTAAAAAGCCTAATGCGCCAAACAAATGCATGGGGCGTTTGCCAAACCGTGACAAAAACCAAATGGTTATTAAATCTAAAAAACCGTGTACAAAACGGTTCATTCCAAATTTGGTTTCACCGTATTTTCTAGCTTGGTGCTGCACAATTTTTTCGCCAATTTTTGTGAATCCAGCATTTTTAGAAAGCACAGGAATATAGCGGTGCATTTCGCCATTAACATCAATGTTTTTTACAACATCCAGTTTGTAGGCTTTAAGGCCGCAATTAAAATCGTTCAGTTTTACACCTGAGGTTTTTCTGGCCGCCCAATTAAATAATTTTGATGGTAAATTTTTTGCCAGTACCGAATCGTAGCGTTTCTTTTTCCAGCCCGAAACCAAATCGAAGCCGTCGTTAACTATCATGTTGTACAGTTCTGGAATTTCGTTTGGATTGTCTTGTAAATCGGCATCCATGGTAATCACCACATCGCCTTGGGCTTTTTCGAAACCTGCGTGTAGGGCTTGTGATTTTCCAAAGTTTTTTAAAAACCGAATACCTTTAACGTGGCTGTTTTGCTTCGATAAGTGGCTAATAATTTGCCAGGAATCATCGGTACTGCCATCGTCTATAAAAATAACTTCATACGAAAAATGATTGGACTGCATAACTTTGGCAATCCAATCATTTAGTTCTGTTAGGGATTCTTGTTCGTTAAGTAGTGGTATAACTACAGATATATTCATGTATAGGTGTCAAGATTTTACATGTCAAAAGTAATGAAATTATGCTTCGTCTGGATTATTTTTTTTAACAACTAAAGCTACGATTAACCCAACAAGACTGTATCCGATTAGCTGAAAAGCTAAAGATTGCAAAACCTTGCCAATGGCAAACATGCTTTCGTCGGCCTCCATTTTTTCTACGGTTTCGGCAATCGCTTCTTCCGGTGCGTTAAAACTACGCATCATTTCAACCGTTGAATCTAATATTTTTTCTTTTAAAGCGACTGCCGCGTCTGGGTCAATAAAATTAAAAATCAAAATACTCACCACTGTACTTATGGCTAAACCTAGAGCCACGGTAATAAAATATGAAGTAAATGCTTGTTTGTAGCTAATAAATCCGTTTAAAGCACCCCTGGATTTCATGGAAGAGATAATCCCGAAAATGATAATTATTATGAGCATGCCAATACCAAACCACCATTTCGTAAATAAATCGAGATTAACATACCCCAATAAGGTTAATAACGATAGGACAATACCCAAATACAAACCATAATTTGTAGCAATAGATTTAATAGATTTTTCCATAATATTTTGTTTAATTTGTTAGTTGATTAGTTAGTATTCAAAGATAACAAAACGTTACATTTTTAATGCGAATAAAAAATATTAAAAAGTATTGTGCATTTGTAAAAAATGCTTAAATTTGCAGCTCGAAAATTATAAAGAATAAAAAGCGTTTAGCGATGAGAAAAGGTATACATCCGGAAAATTATAGATTAGTAGCATTTAAAGACATGTCTAACGATGATGTGTTTTTAACTAAATCTACTGCAGTTACTAATGAAACTTTAGAGGTTGATGGCGTTGAATATCCGCTTGTAAAAATGGAGATTTCAAGAACATCTCACCCTTACTATACTGGTAAATCTAAATTGATAGATACAGCTGGTCGTATCGATAAATTTAAAAATAAATACGCTAAGTTTAAAAAATAAATTTAGTCGCATAAATATTTAAAAGCCTTTCAAAATTATTGAAAGGCTTTTTTTGTGCACATTAGTGTTCTCGAACACAACGATAAGTTGCTGTTTTACTAGGTAAAATGAGGTAAAACTTTTTGCTGTAATGTTTATATTTGGCGTCTAAAAAATAAATTTATAGATGAACTACATTCTATTTGATGGTCCTTCGCGTGTTAATTTATTGCCATTTACCTTTACAAGACCAGTTGCAGATATTAGAGTAGGTGTTTTAACCATTCGAGAAAAATGGGAAACCTATTTAGGCTCAACAATAACAACGGTAACCGAAGATTATTTGTCAGATAAATATCCGATGGTAGAGATGGACGAGAATGTAATGATAAACGCCTCCTACCTACCCAACGAAACCTTAGTGTATCTGGTTGAAAATTTAAAGGAAAACCAAGCTGTTTTTGATGGAGACCAAGTGGTTGCCTTTTATGCCAAAGATACCCAAGAAGATATAGACTTTGATACCTACGAATCCGTTGAGCTTAGTAGTGACGTTATAAAAATAGAGCACACTTGGGATATTTTTTCTAAAAACGGAGAAGCCATTCAAGAGGATTTTAACCTAATTACAAAAAACAGAAAATCACAACCCATTTCGGCTACCAACAATATTGTGGCGCCAGAACATATTTTCATAGAAGAAGGTGCAACGGTAGAGTTTGCAACACTTAACGCCAGTCTTGGGCCAATATATATTGGTAAAGATGCTGTAATTATGGAAGGTGCCCTCATTCGCGGTCCGTTGGCTTTGTGCGATAGGGCAGGAATAAAAATGGGTACTAAAATTTACGGGCCAACAACCATTGGGCCTTGTAGTAAAGTTGGTGGGGAGATTAAAAATGCTGTGATTTTTGAAAACTCTAATAAAGGACACGAAGGTTATTTGGGTAACTCGGTCATAGGCGAGTGGTGTAATTTAGGAGCCGATACCAATAATTCCAATCTTAAAAATAATTATGCCGAAGTACGCCTTTGGGATTATGAAACCGAAGGCTTTGCTAAAACTGGATTGCAATTTTGCGGACTCATGATGGGCGACCACAGCAAATGCGGTATAAACACTATGTTTAACACCGGCACCGTAGTTGGTGTTAACGCCAATATTTATGGTAGCGGTTTTCCAAGAAATTTTATTCCGAGTTTCAGTTGGGGCGGAAATGCCGGCTTTACAACCTATAAACTATCAAAGGCCATCGAGGTAGCTCAAGTGGTAATAGGAAGAAAGAAATTAGAATTCACGGAAAAAGACAAAGCCATATTTGAGCACATTTTCGAAGAAACTAAAAAATTCAGAAGAGATTAGTATAGAGATATACTGAAGTGGTGACTAGCTCTCAATAGGTTAAAATTCAAAATATTATATTTGTTTTTAAACCTTTTTTTATGAAGTTATGCTGCTATCTCCTTTTATTTGTTGGCTGCTTTGGGTTTTCTCAAACTGAAAGGTATAAGATAACCAATTTAGAAATAAATAACGTGCACCCGCATTTTGGGTTGATGTATGCCAATGCAAATACCATTATTTTCACTTCATACCAGTTAAACAAAAAAGGAAAAGTAAAGAAGATTGCAAGAAATCCTGTGCTAACTATTTTTAAAGGTGAATTTGCTGCAAACGGACAAATAGCCAATATTACACCCATCGATATTGATGCTCAATTTGGCATGTCGCACATTACAAGTGCCACAATTTCACCTAACGGAAAACAACTCTACTTAACTACAAATTATAATGATAAAAACAGGCCTGAAGGTAATTTTAAAGACACTAATTTCCATATAAAAGTAGGCGAATACAATGAAGCTTTAGGTTGGACAAACTTTAAAGTATTGCCCTTTTGTAAGCCTAAGTTTTCGTATGCACATCCTAGTTTAAGTGCCGATGGCAAAACCCTGTATTTTATTGCCAATATTCGGGGCGGTAAAGAAACCACAAAAGGCGGATCGGATATTTTTAAAGTTGAAATTTTAGAAAACGGCAAGTATAGCGAACCTAAAAATTTGGGCAGTAAAGTAAACTCGTATAGCAGGGAAATGTTTCCGTTTATAAGTGCCGATAACACCTTGTATTTTGCATCAAACAGACCAAACGGTCATGGTGGATTCGATATTTACAAAAGCGAAATACATACCGATGGCACATTTTTAAAAGCCACAAAAATGCCAAAACCCATAAATAGCAATAAGGACGATTTTTCTTTTATAATCGACGCTCAAAACAAAACAGGTTACTTTTCATCTAAAAGAATTGAAGGAAAAGGCGATGATGATGTTTATTATTTTACGATAAATTGATAATAACTATATTTAGAAATTCATATTAAACCCAAGATTGTAATGTTAGGAATTTTACTTATTTATTTTTATTGGAAAAAGGTTTTATGATTTATCTGTAGATTATCAGCAAAATAAATGGCTGTATGCCATATTAAGTGTTGTTGTTTATTACACAGGAACTATTTTGGCTGGATTGGTTTTAGGTGTTTTGATTGGGTTAGGCATTATGGATTTAGACCTTAATAACACTTTTGTTATTGGTGTAATAACGGTGCCATTTGGATTGGGCTTCGTGTACTTGTTTTATATTTTATTGGAAAGAAAATGGAAAAAAACCGTGGTCGTTATTAAAGATGAGATTAATGATATTGGAAAACATGAATGAATTATGTGATTTTCTTATTGCCGTTTAGCATAAAAAAGGCATTCATTGCAAGTATAAAGACCAGTTGTCGACGAAATAAACTGGAGGAAATAGAAATTATTATATTTATTTTACTACAAAATATATTTTAATCGGTATTTTTATTATTTTCGGCGTTATTCATCATTGCCCCAAATAATGATAAAACGTGTTTTTTTAAACCATAAACAATTTGCATTACTTTATTTTATCGTGTTATCAATCGATATTGTTGTAAAGCTAAATTGTTCTCAGTTTCCTTATAGGTTTATGTCCAAACCTTGGATAATTGTAATTTTATTGTATTATTTTTATTTCCATGTAAATAATAAAAATGATAGAAAACACAAAATGGTGTTTTGGGCATTGTTGTCATTTCTTTTGGGCGATTTAATTATCTTGTTAAAAGGAGATAGCGTTGTTCTTTTAGGTTTAACCATCGTTTTTTTTACCGCAGCCAAATTGTTTTTAAGTTATAAATTCTCCCATAATAAAGATTTTAGTGTTTCAACCTTAATCCCCTTTACTTCAATTTTATTTGTTTATACCGTTTTTATGACTTGGTTTCTCTATGATGATCTCAAAGATTTTTTTATACCAGCATTAGGTTCATTCTTTATATCTCTCCTCATGCTTCAGTTTGCTTTTTTAAGAAAAGTTGTATTCAATAAAAAGAGTTTTACATTTGTTTTTATAGGTGTATTGGCCTATGTTGCAAGCGAAGGCATGCAGGCAGTGCAGTTGTTTAAAGGCATGTTTCCCATGCAGGAATTTTTAAGTTCGCTGTTTTATGGGGTTGGACTATATGCCATAGTTTTTGGTATTTTAAACGAAAAAGAATCCGAACACGAAAAGGTAGAAAAATTTGATGATAAAATTAATGTCTTTTAACTCATATATTCCGCAATAAAGCCATTGCCATTTCTTTAATCCTTTCCGTTTTTCAATATAATATATTAGTTGTAAATTTGCAGTCTTTTAATAGAAACAGGTTATATAACAGGGTTTTCCTTATGTGAAAATCTAAAACAAATACATGAAAAAGAAAGTCGCGTTTTATACTCTAGGTTGTAAGCTTAATTTTTCTGAAACTTCAACCATTGCCAGGAATTTTACCGATGAAGGTTTTAACCGCGTCGATTTTTCTGAAAAAGCCGATATATATGTTATCAATACCTGTTCGGTTACCGAAAATGCCGACAAGCGTTTTAAAACCATTGTTAAGCAAGCGCAAAAAGCGAACCCTGAAGCTTTTGTTGCTGCGGTGGGCTGTTATGCGCAACTTAAACCACAAGAATTAGCCGATGTTAACGGCGTGGATTTGGTACTTGGCGCTACCGAAAAATTCAAGATTACCGACTACTTAAACGATTTGTCGAAAAACGATTTTGGCGAAGTTCATTCCTGCGAAATTGAAGATGCCGATTTTTATGTTGGCAGTTATTCCATAGGCGATAGAACCCGCGCTTTTTTAAAAGTACAGGATGGCTGCGATTATAAATGTACCTATTGCACCATTCCGTTGGCTCGAGGTATTTCGCGAAGCGATGCTTTGGAGAACGTGTTGAAAAACGCTAAAGACATCGCAAAACAAAACATTAAGGAAATTGTTTTAACGGGTGTTAATATTGGTGATTACGGTAAAGGTGAATTTGGCAATAAAAAGCACGAACACACTTTTTTAGATTTGGTTACCGAGCTAGATAAGGTTGAAGGTATTGAGCGTTTGCGCATCTCTTCCATTGAACCTAATCTTTTAAAGAATGAAACCATCGATTTGGTTTCAAAATCCAGGGCTTTTGTGCCTCATTTTCACATACCCTTACAATCGGGAAGCAATGCCATTCTAAAAAAAATGAAGCGTCGTTATATGCGCGAGTTGTATATAGATCGCGTTTCAAAAATAAAAGAAGTGATGCCTCATGCTTGCATTGGTGTTGATGTAATTGTTGGATTCCCAGGTGAAACCGACGAGCATTTTTTAGAAACCTATAATTTTTTAAACGAATTGGATATTTCGTATTTACACGTATTTACGTATTCTGAACGCGATAATACCGAAGCGGCAGAAATGGAAGGTGTAGTGCCTATGAATGTAAGGAGCAAGCGCAGTAAAATGCTTCGTGGTTTATCGGTGAAAAAGCGTCGTGCCTTTTATGAAAATCAAATAGGAAGCCGAAGAACCGTTTTATTTGAAAGTGAAAATAAAGATGGATATATTCATGGGTTTACTGAAAACTATATTAAGGTAAAAACACCTTGGAACCCTGCATTGGTAAATACGCTGCACGATATTGAACTAACCAAAATTGACGAAGATGGCTTGGTGAGGTTTGAATTTGAAAAAGCACTGGCCCTGTAAAAACAAAAAAATCCGAAGCTTATTTAACTTCGGATTTAATATTTCTTGTAATTTCTAACTTCCTATATCCTCACACCAACCGGAAGCATACGTTTGTATTTTCTGTTGCTTCTTACAAACTTAGCAATTTCGGGGCTTGTTGGAACTACGCTTAAATTGCGCTCTTGAATTTGTTCAAAAACAAGGGTTAAAAATTCTTTCTTAAAATTTTCGTCTTTTATGCCTTCCGGAATAATAAGTTTGGTTAAAAAAATCTTTCGTTCTTGTAAAGAATATTCAATTTTTGCCAAATGGTCATCAATTTTAATTTCATATTGACGTAAAAAATCATTGTCAATTAATTCGGGAGTATCAACCATAATGTATTAATTTAATTTCTTAGGAATTTTTAAAATAGCGAGTACTATTTTATAACTTTGTGCAAAGGTACGAAAAAAAAACGATACCATTAACAGTTTAAGAGGTTAAAGCCTTATGAGTCAAGAGATAATACCTGTGTATTTTATGCCGGGAATGGCGGCAAGCCCTAAAATTTTTGAGCATATTAATTTGCCCGAAAATCAGTTTGAAATGCACTATTTAGAGTGGATGATTCCTTTAAAAAACGAATTGTTAAGCGCATATGCACTACGTCTTTCAAAGCATATCAAACACAACAATGTCGTCTTAATAGGCGTATCGTTTGGAGGTGTTTTGGTGCAAGAAATGGCGAAGCATATCAAGGTTAGAAAACTCATTATCATTTCTAGTGTAAAATCGATGCACGAGCTGCCAAAACGCATGCTTATCACCAAAGCCACAAAGGCTTATAGGTTAATACCAACCCAACTGGCTAGCAATATCGATGCTTTTGCTAAACTCGCTTTTGGAGGCAATATTAATAAACGCTTAGAGCTTTATAAAAAATATTTATCGGTAAACGATAGCGTATATTTAAGTTGGGCCATTAAAAATATGGTGTGTTGGAACCAGAAGGATTTTGATCCTAAAATAATACATATCCACGGCGATAACGATCCGGTTTTTCCGTTAAAAAATATAAAGCAATGTATTACCCTACAAGGCGGTACACATATTATGATTATTAATAAATATAAGTGGTTTAACGAAAATTTACCTCGTATTATTTTAGAAACATAATCCTTTTTTTTACCTTTAAAAAAACTTTTTAAAAATGAAGATATTACAGAAAGCACTTGCGTTTGTAGGATTATTAAGTTTATGCGGATTATTTATTTATGCCCTACAAGATGCTCCCACCGATGAAAATTTTGAAACCAAATTAATTAACGATTATAACGTATATGCGCTTCAAGTTCCCGATAATTTGAATTTTGCTGGCGAGCCATTGCCACTGCAAAATCCTGATATTTTAGAGCGCATGGACAGAGAGCTGTTGGTTAACACTTATTGGCAATCTAACGGATTGTTAATGTTTAAACGTGCCAAAAAATACTTCCCGGTTATTGAGCCTATTTTGGCAAAACATGGTATTCCAGACGATTTTAAGTATTTGGCAGTTATTGAAAGCGGATTAACAAATGCCGTTTCGCCCGCTGGAGCACGAGGTGTTTGGCAAATTATGAAATCTACAGGAAGAGAAAACGGATTGGAAATTAATACCAATGTTGACGAGCGTTATAATTTGGAAAAAGCCACCGAAGTAGCCTGTAAATATTTAAAAAAATCAAAAGAAAAATTAGGTTCTTGGACTTTGGCAGCGGCAGCTTATAATGGTGGTATCGCGGGGATGTCCAGACGTTTAAAAGCCCAAAATGTTAATAATTACTACGATTTGCTACTAGGCGAAGAAACTGGTCGCTACCTGTTTAGAATTGTCGCTTTAAAAGAAATTTTATCAAACCCCAATAAATACGGGTTTAATTTTAGAGAAAAGGATTTATACAAAAATATACCAACTTATAAAGTAGAAGTGGATACGGCAGTTACCAATTTTGCCAAATTCGCACAAGATTTTGGTATCAATTACAAAATATTAAAACTGCACAATCCCTGGTTACGCGAACCTCATCTTAACAACAAATCCAGAAAACTGTATAAGATTGATATTCCTAAAGACGGCTTTTACCAGACCGGTCCATAAATGCTCGATTTTATAAAAGAAAACATTTGGTATTTACTCATTATAATCAATTACATATTGGCTATATCTGCAGTAATTACCGTTTTTTTAAAACGCATAAATCCCACCAAAACGTTATCCTATATTATTGTTTTGGTGTTTTTTCCGTTTTTGGGTTTGCTGGTTTATTATCTCTTTGGTCAAGAGTATCGGAAAAATAAAATTTTTAGCAGAAAACATATTCTCAATAAAAGTATTGTAAAAAACATCAATAAGGAATTTGAGTTTAGCAAAGCCCAAGTTAAAAAGGTTGATAATTATTTAGACGATAAGGTAAAACTGGTAAAACTGCTTTACCAAAGTGATGATGAGCCTTTAACCTTAAAAAATAAAATTGAAATACTTAAAAACGGCGATGTAAAATTCAAACATCTTTTAAGCGATCTAAAAAAAGCAGAACATCATATTCACTTAGAATATTATATTGTAAAAGATGATGATATTGGAAGGCAAGTGTTAAGTGTGCTTTGCGAGCAAGCAGAAGCTGGTCTGAAAGTGAGATTGATTTACGATGATGTTGGTAGTAAAATATCAACCCAAATGAAGCGTAAACTAACCAATTCTGGAGTAAAGCACCATCCGTTCATGCCCGTTCTTTTTTCCAAATTCACAGGAAAAATGAATTACAGAAACCACAGGAAAATTGCGATAATAGATGGTAAGATTGGTTATGTTGGTGGTATTAATATCGCAGACGAATATCTTAATGAAAACGATACCGACCGTTTTTGGCGCGACACCCACATGCGTATTGAAGGAGAAGCTGTAAAATCATTGCAAATCCATTTTTTATCCACTTGGGATTTTGTGTCGGATGAAAGGCTGGCAGTTTATAAAACGTTTTTTCCAGAGGTTGATATCGAAAACGGCAACGTTGCTTTACAGATTGCTGCGAGCGGACCAGATACCGATTGGGCAAATATTATGGAGGTTATTTTTACGGCCATTGTTACGGCAAGCGACTATATTTATATTACAACACCATATTTTGTGCCCAATGAGCAGATAATAACCGCTTTACAAATTGCGGCTAAAAGTGGAATTGATGTTAGGTTGATCATTCCAAAAAAATCAGATTCTTGGATTGTTAAACACGCCTCAAACTCGTATTTGGGTGCTTTGTTAAAAGCAGGTGTTAAAGTGTATAAATATAATAAAGGCTTTGTACATGCGAAAACTATGGTGGTGGACGATATATTTTCTACCGTTGGTACATCAAATATGGATTACCGTAGCTTTAACATAAACTTTGAAATAAATACTTTTATTTATGATAAAACCCAAAGTAAAATCATTAAAAAGCACTTTTTAGAAGATATGGAAAATAGCGATGCCGTAAATTATAATACGTATTTAAATCGCTCCAACTTTGAAAAATTAAAAGAATCGTATTGCAGACTGTGGTCTCCGCTCATTTAACCTCTGCGTTTTTGGGCCCTTAATGAGCCGCCAGCCCCATAATGTTGGTTCGGTCCGGCAGCGCGCTTCATATTTTGTTTCATCATTTTAATCTGATCGGTAAGCATGCCTTGTTTATCTAGTTTTTGAGCTTCAGATAATAGTTTTTGTGCCTCTTGTTTTCTTCGTTTGGAAAATGCGATACCTGATAAATTCAATTTGGCCATAGCTAAATCATGATCCATGGATAAGCCCAATGAAATCGCCTTTTTAAAATATTTTTCGGCTTCATTCATATTGCTTTGAGATACCATTAAACCGTGCAGGTAATTGTAATAGCCTTGCTGTTTTCTTACCAAGGCCGATTCAGGATTTTTAATTTTGCTCAACCATTTTTTTGCGCCATCAAAATCTTGTTTACGCAATCTTAAAAATGCCAGTAAAATAAATTCATTTTTAAAATAAAGGAACACAAAAATTAAGGATAACAAAATAAACATAATACCATTGCCAATATAACCTTCGGTAAATTGGTAAACGGCATAAGCAATAATTCCCGCTGCAATAATTAGTTTTATAATTTTATTGTACATGTTGCGTAATTTGAAATAAGGTTTAGAAGATTTTTATTGAAAATAATCTTTTTTTGTTGTTTTGTAACTGCAAAGAAACTAAATTTTTATCAATAAAAGAAGATTCAATGGCAACAAAAACCAAGGGTTATCCCAAATAAATAAAGGTGTGGCAAGCATTTTTTCTTTTAAAAAATAAATTAAAAATATTTTAAAATAAGGTTTGTCAAAGTAATAAAGGCTTTGTATATTTGCCCTCGGTTTTTAGGGGAGCCTAATACATTATAAAAATTACAATTCAGATTTAAAGATATAAGATAATGAGTAAAAGAACATTTCAGCCATCTAAGAGAAAGAGAAAAAACAAACATGGTTTTAGAGAAAGAATGGCTTCTGCCAACGGCAGAAAGGTACTAGCTCGCAGAAGAGCTAAAGGAAGAAAAAAATTATCTGTGTCATCTGAAATTAGACATAAGAAATAATGATTAACAATTGTTGATAATTTAAAAGGTGTTACTTAACGGTAACGCCTTTTTTTATATCTACTAAACAGTATTTTTGTAACACTTTTAAATAAAACACAATACAAATAAAATGCCGAAAAACGAAACACTAAAATCTATTTTAATTATTGGTTCTGGTCCAATTATTATAGGGCAAGCATGCGAATTTGATTACTCAGGATCTCAAGCATTACGATCGTTGCGGGAAGATGGAATAGAAACGGTATTGATTAATTCCAATCCAGCAACAATTATGACAGACCCTTCAATGGCTGATCATATTTACTTGTTGCCACTTACCACAAAATCGCTTGTAAAAATACTAAAGGAACACCCGCAAATCGATGCTGTTTTACCAACTATGGGTGGACAAACGGCACTTAATTTATGTATTGAAGCCGACGAAAAAGGAATCTGGGAAGATTTTGATGTTGAAATTATTGGTGTGGATATTGATGCCATTAATATCACCGAAGATAGAGAGCAGTTTAGAGAACTGATGCTAAAAATTGGAGTGCCCATGGCGCCTCAAGCTACGGCAACATCGTATTTAAAAGGAAAAGAAATTGCACAGGAATTCGGGTTTCCATTGGTAATTAGAGCGTCTTATACATTGGGTGGAGCAGGCGCATCCTTTGTGCATAAAGAGGAAGAATTTGATGAATTGTTAACCCGTGGTTTAGAAATTTCACCAATCCACGAAGTGATGATCGATAAAGCACTTATTGGCTGGAAAGAGTACGAATTAGAGTTGCTTAGAGATGCCAATGACAACGTGGTTATTATATGTTCTATTGAAAATATGGACCCTATGGGAATTCATACTGGTGATTCCATTACGGTAGCTCCAGCAATGACTTTAAGCGATAGAACTTATCAGAAAATGCGTGATATGGCCATCCATATGATGCGAAGTATTGGCGATTTTGCCGGTGGTTGTAACGTGCAATTTGCCGTATCGCCAGACGAAAACGAAGATATTATCGCTATTGAGATTAACCCACGTGTATCGCGTTCTTCGGCATTAGCAAGTAAAGCAACTGGTTACCCCATTGCAAAAATTGCCGCTAAATTGGCTTTAGGTTACAACTTAGATGAATTGAACAATCAAATTACAAAATCCACATCGGCATTGTTCGAGCCAACTTTAGATTATGTGATTGTGAAAATACCACGTTGGAATTTCGATAAATTTGAAGGCAGCGACCGGACTTTAGGGCTTCAAATGAAATCCGTTGGCGAAGTTATGGGTATTGGGCGTTCTTTTCAAGAAGCACTGCATAAAGCCACACAGTCATTGGAGATTAAACGAAATGGTTTAGGCGCAGACGGAAAGGAAAATAAAAATTACGACCAAATCATTGAGAAGCTAACCTATGCCTCTTGGGATCGTGTTTTTATAATTTACGATGCGATTCGTATGGGCATTCCGCTAAGTAGAATCCATGAAATCACCAAAATTGATATGTGGTTCTTAAAACAATATGAAGAGCTGCACTTCCTTAATAATGAAATTTCAACCTTTACCATTGATACTATTCAAAAGGATTTATTGCTTGAAGCGAAACAAAAAGGCTATGGCGACCGCCAAATAGCGCACATGTTGAATTGTTTAGAAAGTCAGGTTTATAATAAAAGGGAAGAACTGGGCATCAATCGAGTTTACAAATTGGTTGACACATGTGCCGCAGAGTTTGAAGCCAAAACACCGTATTATTATTCTACTTTTGAAAGTGATATGGAAACCGCAGATGGCAACCGTTTTGCGCACAATGAAAGTATTGTAACCGATAAGAAGAAAATAATCGTTTTAGGTTCTGGCCCCAACAGAATAGGGCAAGGGATTGAGTTCGATTATTGTTGTGTTCATGGGGTTTTGGCAGCCGCTGAATGTGGTTACGAAACCATTATGATTAATTGTAATCCTGAAACCGTTTCAACCGATTTTGACACGGCAGATAAATTATATTTCGAGCCTGTTTTTTGGGAGCATATTTACGACATTATCAAGCATGAAAAACCAGAAGGTGTCATCGTGCAATTGGGCGGGCAAACCGCTTTGAAACTTGCTGAAAAGCTAACCAAATACGGCATTAAAATTATAGGAACCAGTTTTGAATCGTTGGATTTAGCTGAAGATAGAGGGAATTTCTCAAAATTATTAAAGGAAAATAATATTCCTTATCCACAATTTGATATTGCGACCACGGCCGATGAAGCTGCAGCCATTGCAGATGTTTTAGATTTCCCGATTTTAGTGCGTCCGTCTTATGTTTTAGGAGGGCAAGGCATGAAAATTGTGATTAATAAAGAAGAATTAGAAAAACATGTGGTTGATTTGTTACGCCGCATGCCAGGGAATCAGTTGCTTTTAGACCATTATTTGGATGGTGCTATTGAAGCTGAAGCTGATGCGATTTGCGACGGCGAAGATGTTTACATTATTGGGATTATGGAACACATTGAACCTTGCGGAATTCACTCGGGCGATAGTAATTCAACGCTGCCACCTTTTAATATAGGCGAATTTGTGATGCAACAAATAAAAGATCACACTAAAAAGATTGCTTTAGCATTAAATACGGTTGGCCTGATAAACATTCAATTTGCGATTAAAGACGATATCGTTTACATTATTGAAGCTAACCCAAGAGCCTCTCGTACCGTGCCATTTATAGCAAAAGCCTACGGCGAACCTTATGTAAATTATGCCACCAAAGTGATGTTGGGAGAAAAGAAAATTAAGGATTTCGATTTTAATCCTAAATTAGATGGTTTTGCAATAAAGCAACCGGTGTTCTCATTTAATAAATTTCCAAATGTGAATAAAAAACTGGGGCCGGAAATGAAAAGTACAGGCGAAAGTATTTTGTTTATCGATAGCTTAAAAGACGATCAGTTTTACGATTTGTATTCGAGACGAAAAATGTATTTAAGTAAATAATAATTTGAATAAAAAAAGCCGCAATAAGCGGCTTTTTTTATTCCTTCTTTTTCATATTAAATTCGAATGAAACGGCAATGGTTTCGGAAATTTTATTCCGCACTATTTTTGGTATTTCAATATCAAAATCAGATGCTTTTGCTTTAAAATGTCCCGACAAAATAATCTTATTATTATCTTTTAAAATGGATATATTTAAAGCATTAAAGTGTTTTGTTTTTCCGTGAAAAGTCAATTCGCCTTTTAAAGTATAAGGCAAGGTTTCGGTTTTCAAATCGGTAATGTCAAAATCCTTTATTGTTCCTTTAAAAGTAGCTTTTGGAAACGTATCGGATTCCGCATAGTTTTCATTAAAATGCTCTTCCATCAAAGCATTTTTAAATCGAAAACCTTTCACTAAAGCTAATGCTGCAAATTCGCCATTATCGGTATTTATTATAGCGGTAACTAAGTTGTGAGTTGCTTTAACTTTTTCAAAAGTGGGTACTGAGGCTTCAAAATTAACCATTCCTGTTTTAGTGATGTATTTGGTTTGCGCAGACAAGCCAAAACCAATTAAAAACAAGATGCAAAAAATGTTTTTCATAACTATAAAATTACATGGTTATTGCTTAAAATTTACTGCTCCAATAAGCCATCAGCTTGCCATTGTATAATTTGGTCAATTAGGTTTTGTGGCAACCTTGGACCACCCAAAGGCATGGCTCCAGCTTCTCCTGCTTGTTTTGAAATCCGACCAATTAAACCATTGATTTGAACTGCATTTTTCACCTCGGTATAAGTGGTTAAGGAAATTGGTGCACCGTTTACCGGCGGATTGCTATGGCACATAATACAGTTGTTGTCAATAATGGGTTTTACATCACTATTATAAGTAATTAATTTAGGTAATGCTTCTTTGTCAATCAAGTCGTCGGTACTTGTATTGGTGCATCCCAAAAAAATGAGTGATGTTAAACCTAAACTTATAATTACTTTTTTCATAGCTGTTGGTTTAAAAAACTCTGCTAAGGTTAAATCCGAAATAAATGTTGCCATCGCTCCAATCGCCTGTACCTTGGCCCAAAAACGTATTGGTGTTCATGCCCTGTGCATTGGTAAAATGCATTTGAAATACATGTCCGCCAGTTTCTAAATCCAGACCTATGGACAGCGGATTTTTAAACGGCGAATTATTATCTCTGTTCAAATGCCAACCATAGTCCATGTTTAGAGACCAGCGTTTACCTAGTTTATACCGACCTCCAAAACCCAAAGCAAATTGCGAGTTGTCCTGCTCGCTTATTTTTACTTGATTTTCAGCATAAAATGAAGCTGTTAAATTATCATGGAAAAAAGTTGGTGCTATTTCAACCGAAAAATCAGTGTTTATTTTTCTCGATATCAATAATTGAACAGTATAGCCTAAGCGGTGTTTAAACTTTAAAAGGGGCAAATTTTTTTTATCTAAAGCGGTGTTTATTAAAAACGAATTATAGCCAATTACGGTAAAAGGAAAACTATTTTCGGTTTGTCTCAGTATTCTGTATTTTGCTGAAAACTCGTAAATTTTCTGAAAAGAACTTCTGGAAGCTCCAATATTAAAACCGTTTGAAATACCGTACACAAAATTTAAACGTGTTACCGCATCGTCTAGACCAAAAAAGCTGTCAAAACCATTTTCAATACTGCCAAAACGGTGGGCCACAATAAAGGTTAACTGTTTTTTGGCGACCAGTTTGGTCGATTCAAAATTTACAATTTTCAATCCTTTAAACACAGCGGTTGCATATTGTGTTCCTGTTGAATCGGTATTAATTTCATCCAATAAATCATCTTGGGCAAAACAAATCAAAGGAAAGCAAAGCATGAAAAATACGAGTTTCATAAATTGTTATTGCTTTATAAAACGTTTTGTGTGATGGATGCCTTCAGACGAGATTTTTACAACGTATAATCCGTTGTTCAAACCCGAAATATCCAAAGTGGTTTTGGTTATAGTGTTTGAATAAAGTTGTTTGCCCAATAAATCGAAAACGCTAATAGTGCCCGAATTTAATCCTTTAGGAAGTTTAAACGAAATTACGGTATTTGCTGGGTTTGGATGGATTGCAAATCCTTTTAAACGAAAATCATCTACACTAAGCGCACCTTCTACGGTTATGGTACCCTTCATGGTTGACGGATGAAAATTACATTGGTACGGATTTGAACCAACAACATTAAAGGTTTTAGAAAATGTCATTCCGTTTCCTGTTTTTGAACCACTATCAAAAGTTTCTGCACTTCCTGCTAAGCTTGTTACGGTGTGTGGCGCTCCGTCCGTCCAAGTCCAAATAACAGTATCACCTTCATCAATAGTTAAATCTAGGGTTCCAATTCCAATTTCCCAATTAAGATTATGGGTGGTTTGAGCATGTGCACTTAACATTCCTAAAAACATTAATGCGAGTAGTTTTGTTTTCATAATTGTAGTTTTAGTTAATTAATAATGGTGCATTGGTCTAATTTAACTTGCTCCAACAAATCGTCATAGCCTATGCAACGTCCTTTTACTTTAACAGTAGTATTGATTTTTATTGATTGGTTTAAAATGTCGTTGAATTGACAAAAAACCAAGTGGTTTAAGGTGATATTGTTCTTATTGATTTCGGTAGCTATACCTAAGATTTCAATGGTTTTATTAAGGTAAGTTTGTTCAGATTTAAGGGCGTTTTGCTTAAATTCGTCACTAATAGTTTGAGGTGTTGTAGTGAATTCGGCCTTTTCAGTTTCAATATCTCTATGGTCTTGATAAATGTATTGATAGCCAACAAACACGCATAAAGTTAATAGCACTATTAATAAAAACCAATTGCGTTTATTTTTGCTACTAACCATTTTAGTGGAGGGTTAATGTTAGTTTTAGTCGTGGTTAAATATTTTTATTTACATTTTTTACCAAATTGTCGCATTTTTCAAACCCAAATTCAAACACATTTGGTTTTTGCGATAATTCGTAAAGATTGTCTTTTAGCATTTGTTTGGCCCGATGGGTTCTTACTTTAACGTTGTTAATTGAAATATCAAGGCAATCACTAATATCCTTAATTTTCATGTTTTCAACTTCGCTTAGTATGTAAACCACTTTATACTTTTCTGGAAGCTGGTCAATTATTTTTTCCAAAATCCATTGGGCTTCTTTTTGAATGATATGATGCTCAGGATTCATGTTTTTTGATGCTTCTATAAACGATTTATGGTTTTGGGTATTTGGGTGGATAAGCATTTTACGCTGATTAGATTTCAATTCGTGCAGCGCTTCATTAATTCCTATCCTAATCAACCACGTTGAAAACCCCGATTTTTTATTAAATTGATAAAGTTTCTCGTAAGCCTTTATATACGTGTTCTGCATAATATCTTTTATCACATTTTCATCCTTAATATAGCTCCGCACAACGCGATATAGTTTCTGGTTATTTCTTCGCATTAAAATTTCGTACAGGCCTTTTTCTCCTTTCAGAATTTGTGTAATAACATCAAAATCATGAATAGTCTGATTGTTATAATCATTTATTTTAATGGCTTTCATGTGTTTGTTTTTTCTTTAGATGGGTTTACTAACAATTAGTTACAAAATTTTGTAACTATTTTAAAGTTTAGGTATCAAAAGCATAGAATAACTAAAATAATGATATTATGAATGAACAAACATTGCTGAAGTATACCTTTGGTTTAGTGCCCATTGTGGCTGGATTAGATAAATTTACGAATATTTTAACAGATTGGAGCCAGTACCTAAGTTCTGGATTTCAAGACTTATTGCCTTTTGATGCCTCAACTTTTATGATTATTGTTGGAATTATTGAAATTGTAGCAGGAATTATTGTATTGGTTAAAACCAAAATAGGTGCCATAATAGTAGCATTATGGCTGGCATTAATTGCCTTGACCCTAATTTTTAGCGGTCATTATTTAGATGTAGCCGTACGTGATTTGGTTATGGCCATTGCAGCTTATGTATTGTTTAAACTTAGTAGCTAATTTAATAGTGTTGGTAGTTTAAATCGCATAACAAATCAAACATATTGTTGTGCGATTTTTTGGTTTTAACTAAACTCTATTTTAACGTTATTTGCTTTAAGTAACTCTAAATGCTCTTCAATCTTAAAACTTGAAGCTTTAAAATTTTCAGATCTTTTTTTAGCATGTTCCTGTCTGGTAATACTTCTTGAAAACCTGCGGATGGCCGTTTTGGAGTTTAAAATAATTCCGGGAACGGGCACATTGTTTCCATCATCGTCTTTTGCTACCATGGTAAAATACGATGAGTTGCAATGTTTGATTTCTCCGGAATGAATGTTTTCAGATTCCACCCGAACACCAATAACCATCGAGGTTCGCCCCGTGTAATTTACAGAGGCTTTTAGGGTTACCAATTCGCCAACTTCAATAGGATGTAAAAAATTAACTTTGTTCACAGATGCCGTTACACAATAATGTCTGGAATGCCTTGAAGCGCAAGCAAAAGCAATTTGATCCATTAAATTTAAAATATAACCACCATGAATTTTGCCACTAAAATTGGAATACATGGGTTTCATTAATTCTGAAATTGTGATTTGGGAATCTTTAATGTGTTTAAACATAGTTTTAAATTTTATAAGTCGTCGTCTTCTGAATTTTCATCAGCGATTTTTAATAACTTCTCATTAACCTGCTTGTTGGCCTTAATACCAAGTTTTTTTATATTTTCAACTTTAGAAAGTAAATTTCCTCTTCCAGTTAGTTTTTTCATAGTTGAATCATAACTACCTTTTACTGTATTTAGTTGGTTGCCTACCTTCAATAAGTCGTTAGTTAAGTTTACAAATTGATCATATAATTTTCCCGCTTGGGTAGCAATTTCAAGAGCATTCTGTTTTTGTCTATCATTTTGCCATAAATTCTCAATTAATTTTAAGGCCGCCAATAAAGTCGATGGCGTTACAATAATAACATGTTTCCCAAATGCTTCTTCGTAAAGTTTAGGTTCGTTTGAAGACGCTAAAGCAAAAGCAGGTTCTATGGGTATAAACATAAAAACGGTATCTGGACCTGCGTCATATAAATAGTGATATTTTTTTGTACTTAATTGATCGACGTGTCTTTTAATTGAATTGATATGGTTTTTTAAATGAATTTGTTTTTCATTATCATCATCAGAAGAAACGAATCGTTCAAAATCAGTTAGCGACACCTTACTATCGACCACAATTTTTTTTCCGTCCGGAAGATGTATTAAAACATCGGTTCTAAGTCTCTTGCCCTCATCGTCTATATGCGAGTCTTGTAGGCTATATTCTCTCCCTTCGTTAAGTCCAGATTTTTCCAAAACTCTTGTTAAAATGATTTCGCCCCAGTTTCCTTGAATTTGGCTATCACCTTTTAAGGCTCTGGTTAAATTGGTGGCTTCTTTGGTCATTTGTTGGTTAAGGTCTTTTAATCCTAACAATTGCTCTTTTAAGGCCGAATGCATACTGATGCTTTCCTTTTGGGTTAGATCTACTTTTTCCTCAAAAGTTTTTATTTTTTCTTGAAGCGGATTTAAAATATTTTTGATGTTCTCCTTATTTTGAAGCGTGAATTTCTCCGTTTTTTCATCAAGTATTTTAGTAGCCAAAAGCTCGAAGTCTTTTCGCAATTGCGTTTGGCGTTCTTCTATTTCGGCATCGCGTTTTATATTTAACTGTTGCAGGTTTTCGAATTCGGTGTTTCTTCGTGTTAATTCAGCATTTAAAAAGTCTTTTTCGTTACGAATAGCTTCACGTTCGTTTTCAATTTTGCTTAAATTTTGCTTTAATTCATCAATGGTTTGATGCATTTGATTTTGGCGTTCCTCTAAAGTACTTTGTTCGCTTTTGCTTTTAAGTTTGGTAAATAGCATGCCCAAATAGGCACCAATGCCACCAGAAATAAGAATAGCGATGATAAGAATTACGTTGTCGTTCATTTAAAATAGAAGTTTATCCAAAGATAAATTTTTACCTTGAGGATAAAAAGAATATGTAGGAGATATATTTGCTTTAATATTAAAGCACAGAGGTATTGATTTCTATATCTGCATCTTGCCAAGCCAGGTTAAACTCTTGCATAACCCCGGCCGCTTCATTTAATTTTCCTTGAGCCTTTAAGCTTTCATGTAAGCCCATTAACGACCATCCATTTTGTCTTAAATCTTCTAAATCTTTATGATAAACCATTTCTGCCTCACTATATTTTCCGGCTTTTAATAAAGCGGCTCCTAAGTTTTGCCTCGGAGGAATATACCAAGCGGCAGGCTCGTTGTAAATAAGCTTGTCTTCCATTTCTACGGCTTTTTCAAAATGATTAATCGCTAAACTGTAATTTTCTTCCAATAATGCGATTTCGCCCGCAACCACTTGGTAAGCTAATTTTGCAATCGTAGTGCCGTTGTCAAAACCAGTCGCTACAAGGGTTTCCATTTCGGGGTCATCAACCAATGCTTGTATGGCCTCAAGTTCTTCTTTGGCTTCCTTGATATTGTTCTTTCTAACAAAAGCAACGCCTCTAGCATAATGCCATATAAGTTTAAGATGCTTAATACCGTCGTTAGGTTTTGGATAGGTTAAAATATCGTTCCATTTACCAAATCTGGTGTATGCCAAAAGTGGGGTTGCAGCAAAGTTTTGTAAAAAATGTAGTTCTTTCATTTCGCCCACAGGAACTTTTTCAGCCGTTTTTTTTGCAGCATCAATGGCGAGGTCGCTATTTCCTAAAAAGCTTGAAGCGGACCATAAAAAATGAATGTTATGCGGATAATACCCTAACGGATACATGCCTTGGGAAAGGCATTGTGAAATATAATCTTCATCAGCTAAAATCGCTTTTTGGTTGGCGGTAACAGCGTCTTTGTAACGTCCAACTCGTATAAAGATATGCGATGGCATATGAACAATATGTCCCGCTGTAGGCATTAAACCTCCTAGTTTTTCGGCGCTCGGAACAGCTAAATCCGGCTTAGGCAGTTCTACCATGTGAATGTAATAATGGTGCGCTCCGGGGTTGTCAGGACTCATAGTCATGGCTTTTTCTAAGGCCGCTTTGGCCTCTGGTATATTTGGTGACGGATTGCCTTCATTATCCCAATAATTCCAAGGAACCGTATTCATAACAGAGGCTGCATAAAGGGTTAAAATATCTGAATCATTCGGATATGTTTTGGCTACTTCGGCCATGGATTGCATGTAGTTGTGGTTTAATTCTGATACTTCTTTTTCCAAGTCGTCCGAATATCTGTGCGTTAATGCTTCGATTAAAGCTTGTTCTTTTTGCGAGGCATTGGGTGATAATTTAACCGCTTTGGAAATGGCCTCATTGTATTTGTTTTTTCGGTTATCGTCTGGAAAAGGGTCGTTAATATTTGGACCTAAAGCATAGGCTTGCCCCCAAAAAGCCATGGCCAAATTCGGATCCAATCGCGCCGCTTCCATAAAGGAACGATGAGCTTCGGCATGATTAAAAGCATAGGTTAACCGTAAGCCTTGATTAAAAAACCGTTGTGCCAAATCATTTTTGGTGCTTACTTTATAACTGTGATTTCCAAGATTTTCGAATAATGGTGATATTTGTTTTGTTGAATCAACGTCTGTAAGAACGAATTTTGCAGGCATACATTTAATAGCATTTGTACCTACTTTTTTTGAATAATCAAATTCATTTTCCTTGTTAAATTGAAAAAATAATAGCCCTATAAAAAATGTAATTGTTATAAGAATTAAACCTGCTTTGAATTTCATGACTTTTAAATTAGTGGTTAGTAATGCATAAAATGATGTAGATTTGAATCTAAAAATAGTTTAAGGGCTTGAAAATGAATGTGATAAAGTTAGTGAAATAAAACAGTAAAACAGCGGCTAATTTTATTTTTTCACTCTAAAACTCCCCGTGTTTTTATCAAAGCTTATTAAATCCTTAGGAAATAGAGTAGCGAAAGTGCCTTTTAAAATAAGATTGCAAGGTTCGTCAGAAACCACTTCACCTTTGGTCATTACAATAAGTTTGTCGCATAACTGAATGGCCAAATCTATTTCGTGCGAAGAAAACAAAATGGTTTTACCCGTTTCTTTAGCCAATTTTTGAAGCAGTTTTAAAATGTATGCTTTATGATACATATCCAGATGCGTTGTGGGTTCGTCCAGAATAATTAAATCGGTGTCCTGCGCCAAAGCCCGCGCAATCATTACTTTTTGCAACTGGCCATCGCTTAATTCAAAACATTTTTTATGTTTTAAATTGTCAATATTCGTTTGCCTTATCGCCTTATTAATAATGCTTGTGTCGTTTTCAGAAAGATTACCAATCCAACTTGTATAAGGTTGTCTGCCCAATGCAATCACCTCAAAAACGGTTAGGTTTTTCGAGGCTATTTGTTCGGTTAAAACCAGACTCATCACTTTTGCCAAATCAACCGCTAGGTACGCCGAAATAGGCGTTTCATTTATAAAGATATCACCGTTTAAATGTTTTTGAACATTGGTGATGGTTCTAATTAAAGTGGATTTCCCGATGCCATTCGCGCCAATTAAACCAACCAATTCACCTCTTTTTAGTTCAATATTTATGTTTGAAGCCACAACGGTTTCCCGCTTTTTAGCAGAATAACCAATCGATAGGTTTTCGGTTTTTAAGATGCTATGTGATTTGTTTACACTCATAAATTTCAAGCTTAGATGTAATAAAACTTCGTGCTTCTAATTTCCATCTTCTAACTTTTTAAAACACCATTTTCCGTTTTCTAACCAATAACCAAATTACAACCGGAGCACCAATTAAAGATGTTATGGCATTAATGGGCAAGGTGTAATCGCTATTAGGTAATTGGGCTATACTATCGCAAATTAGCATAACGACCGCACCAAACAAAAATACGGCCGGTAATAATATTTTGTGGTTTGAGGTGTTAAAAACTTGCCGTGTAATGTGCGGAATAGCCAAACCAATAAACGCAATAGGGCCTGCAAAAGCAGTAATGGTTCCTGCCAATAAACTTGTGGCGGCAATAATAATTAACCGACTTCTTTTAATATTCAATCCTAAACTTATCGCGTAATTTTCGCCTAAAAGTAATGTGTTTAAGGATTTGATGGAAATGATACTTAACAAGATGCCCAAACAAAATATGACTGAAAAAACAAACAACTCGTACCACGATAAATTACCGAGGCTTCCAAAGCCCCAAAAAATGTATTGCTGTAATTGTTCGGCAGATCCAAAATAAGAAAGTACACTAACAATTGCAGCCGTGATACTGGCAAACATGAGGCCGATAATAAGAATAGCCATGGTATCGCGCACTTTAATGGAAACCACCAAAACCGCTATAAGCACTAAAAAACTACCTAAACTTGCTGCGATTACAACGCTCCATTTCGATATGAATAACGATGCGAAAACTCCACCAAACAAACCAGTGCCTAAAATAATTAGCGCGACACCTAAACTTGCGCCCGAGCTTATACCCAATACAAATGGACCGGCTAACGGATTTCTAAAAAGTGTTTGCATTAAAAGGCCTGAAATGCCCAAACCGGAACCGACTAAAATGGCCGTTAAAGCCTTTGGTAATCTGTAATTGGTAATAATATGTTGCCATGCATCTTGCTCTGTTGCACTTCCAACAAGGCTATTAAAAACGGCTTTTATTGGGATATAAACCGAACCTAAACTTATGTTTACGAAAAAACACAAAATCAATATGAGGGTAAGTGCTAGGAACGAATATTTATAACTTAAGGTCATTTTACAAAAATATACTTTCTGTTAGACCTGTCAGGTTTCAAAAACCTGACAGGTCTTTTGGTTTTATTCTAAGGGTTTAAAAAAGAATGGTTTGTAGTCTTTTAGTAGTTCTGGATGACAGATTTTAATAAGATCCTTTAATACCAAATCAGGTCTGGCGAAACCTAATTCATAATACAATACACCACCTGTTTTTCCAGTGGTATTGGTAATGGTATATATGTTTTTATTTATAAATGCGCTAAACATGGTGTTGTGCGAACTTGAGTTTTCAAGCGCTTTTAAACTGGTGTAATTTGAAGGGTTTATCCAAATATCAGCATCTTTGGCTTTTGTGAAAACAGTTTCAAAACTAAGTTTTAAACTTCCGGAACCTTGGCTGTTTTGCCATAGATAATTGGTGTTGGCATCTTTTAAAAGTTGTGCTTCGGTACTCGTGCCGTTTGGTAAATACCAAATATCGCTATGCATAGCACCACTTAAAATCGTGGGTTTGTTTTTTACGGTTTGTGCTAGTTTTTTTGCTTCCAAATAATTTTTTTCAATGGTATTAAAAATAGAATCGGCTTCTTTTTCTTTATGGTAAAGTGTTCCAAAAAACTTAATCCATTCGGCTTTTGCCAAAGGCGAATCTTCAACCCAGTCGCCATTGTAAATTACAGGAATACCAGATTTTTTTATGGTTTCAAAGGTTTTGTTATTGCCGTCAATACCAAAGCCAATAACCACATTGGGGTTTAAACTTAATAAAACCTCGGTATTTATACTTTCGTTCTTACCAAGTTCCCTTATTTTTCCTTCGTCAATTCGCATTCTTATTTTTTCAGAAGAAATAAAATCCGTTCCAGGAAATCCAACTAACGTTTCTTCGGCATTTAATAATTCTAAAGCGGGAATATGTGTGGTTGAGGTCACCACTATTTTTTTTATGGGATTAATAATAATACCATCAAATTCATCTTTCACAAAGGTTGTTTTAGCCGCATTTTCTTTATTGATTAAAACGTAACGATAGCTTTTTTCAGAATCGGGCCATGGGTTTTTAATGTTTAATACCTTAAACGTTGAATAGTCTGTCACCGAAAACCCTTTGGCATATTTTAATTCAAGTTGATGCCCGTCAACAGGTTTTGCAATAGGTTTGGCAGTTTCATTTTTACAAGAAAAAACGAAGATTGTAAATAAAAAAAAGATGGCTTTTTTCAAGGCTTGTGCTTTATTAGTTTCAAAAGTAATATTATTTAAAGTTTTAATATAAACAATCGAGAGAATGTTTATTTTTGCAGCGAAATTTGGTTTCATTCAGTTTTCACTGAAAAGAATTAAAAGGGAATCTGGTGCAATGATTTACGATTGCAGATTTTAGATTTACGATTTTGATGAGTAATAATTCAAAAATCGTAATTAACAAATCGTAATTCGTTAAGTCCAGAACTGTTCCCGCAACTGTGAGCTATAAAGCTTCGTGTTAAACTTCGATGTCACTGAAGAGTAATCTTTGGGAAGACCAGCATGAAGACGCAAGTCAGGAGACCTGCCATTTTCAAAACAAATAAGTCAAACTTTCGGGATAAAAGTTTTGGTGTGATATGTCATGCTATTCCGAGTAATTAATCATTAAAATGAAAAAAGTAAATGTTTTTGGTATCCTTTATTTAGGATTATCAATGGTTGGTTTTGCACAACAAAAAGTCGATTCAACAAAAGTAGAGCAACTGGACGAAGTTGTGGTTACCGATTCGCGTTTTAAACTTAAACGTGAAAACTCGGGAAAAATGGTTATTAAAATTTCAAAAAAAGAAATAGAAAATAATCAAGGTAGAAGTATTTCTGAGTTAATTAACACCAAAAGTGGTATTGAAATTAACGGCAGTAGAAGTGTTGAAGGGCAAAATATTTCTGGATTCATTAGAGGCGGAAATAACCGGCAGGTTTTAGTACTAATTGACGGTTTGCAAGTAAACGATCCTTCCTTGGTAAATAACGAATTGGATTTACGTTTGTTAGATTTAAACACCGTTGAATCCATCGAAATTATTAAAGGTGCCGCAAGTACGCTTTACGGCAATGCCGCGGCCACTGCAGTAATTAATATTACCACTAAAAAAGCATCGTTAAAACAAATTTCAGGCAGTTTTTTAACGGTTGTGGGTACCAATCAAACCCAAGATGATTTGAATTATAACGGCGCTAGTTTTACCAACAATGTGTCGGTTAACGGCAGTTTAAACAAGTTTAGCTATTTGGCTAGTTTTGGCAATCGGTATGCGGATGGTTTATCGGCTGCAAAAGCGGATAATGCTGAAAAAGATCCGTTTTCAAGATTTAATACCAACCTAAAATTGGGTTACGAGATTAGCGATGCTATACAGCTTGATGCTTTTGCCAGTTACGATAAGTTTAAAACCGATATTGATGGGTTTCCGGCGCCAACCTACACCTTTGCTGATACCAACGATAAATATATTTCGGAACAGGCACGTTTCGGGATAGCGCCAAAGTTTAGTTATGAAAAAGGAAGTATTCAAATTAATGCAGCGTACTCTAAAATAAATAGAGAAACCATTTCTGAATTTGGATCGATTAACGAAGCCGAAAGTTTTGTGGTTGACGCCTTTAACAAATATGTGTTTAATGAAACGTTTTATACGATTATTGGGGTGAATTATTCCGATTACAAAAGTAAGTTTGCCGACGAAGAAAGTTACACCAATACTGACCCGTATTTGAATGTGGTTTATGTATCGGATTTTGGATTGAACATTAATGCAGGAACGCGATTTAATAACCACAGTGCGTATGGTTCGCAGTTGGTTTACAGCTTAAATCCGTCGTTTAGTATGCCCGTGAACTCCGGATATGCCAAGATTTTTGGCTCGTATGCGACTTCGTTTATTGCGCCCAATTTATCGCAGTTATTCGGTTTTTTTGGAGCTAACCCTGATTTAAAACCCGAGGAAAATGTAACGATTGAAGGTGGATTGGAATTTTCGAATAGAAACGGATTTCGGGTAAATGGCGTTTACTTTAACAGAAAAGAAGAAAACACGATAATTTACACAACAGCTTATGAAAATGCCACGGAAGATGCGACGGTTCATGGGTTTGAGGTTGAAGCTGAATTGAAAACGATTACAGATGTAACACTCAGTGCCAATTATACATTTACTGAATTGAAAGATGGGGTGCGTTTGCGTATCCCGAAGCATAAAGCCAATGCAAGTTTAGGTTACAATTTTTGTGATAACACGTATGCCTCCGTGAATTATCAATTTGTAGGAAGTAGAACGGATACCAATTTTTCAACTTTTGCAAATGAAGAATTAGAGTCTTTTTCGTTGATTGATTTATACTTTAGTCAGAAAATCATTAAAAATAAGGTGAAGCTTTTTGCAAGTGTAACCAATGTGTTTAACGAAGATTATTTTGAAATTTTAGGATACACTACAAAAGGTAGAAATGTAAATTTAGGGTTAAATGTTAATTTGTAGCATAATCAAAGACCTGTCAGGTTTTAAAAACCTGACAGGTCTATAAACTTTACGTCGGCATCAAATCGCAATACCAAACGCCATATTTATCGCCTTCGCAAATTGAACCATCTGTTTTGGGTGCATCATATTCACGATATACTTTCTCGCCAATTTTAAAAGGAATCGGGTTATTGAAAATAGGACCATCAAAACAAAAGGTGTGGAATTCACCATTTTCGCCACAGGGGTCAACATCTTTTGGTAGGTTATCGATAAAATTTTTATCAATCACAGTGCCCACAAAATCTTCATCAAAATATTTAGAATTGGCACAAACCACAATGGTTTTAAAACCTAAATCTAAAAACTCATTCAGTAATTCTTTTGTATCTCTTTTCCAAAGCGGAAATACGGTTTTTATATTCCGTTTGGCGAGTTGCTTTTCGCGATAGCGTTTTAAATCTTCAAGAAAAATATCGCCAAAAGCACTGTGGGTAAAACCTTTGCTTTTTAATCGGGAAACGGTTTCCAGCATTTTCTGCTCATAAATTTCCATACTTGGCATTTCGGGGAGCTCGATTATACTGGCCGGAATGTTTAGGGCATCGGTTTGCGCTACGAGCAACTCTTTTCGTAACCCGTGCATCGATACCCGATTGTAATGGCTGTTTATTGTGGTAATTAACTCTTCGACCGAGAAGCGTTCGTCTTTTAATAAATGATATAACGCTAAAGCGGAGTCTTTGCCCGTGCTCCAGTTAAAATAGGTTTTGTGCTTATTCAAACAGTATTCTTTTAATCAATTCATCAGGAATCTCTTTATCGGTATACATGTCGTTTGTAAGCGGAAGTAAATCTTTACTACTGCCCGTAATATCTATAAGATTTTCGCTTTTAGAAGGTGTGCTTATTGGGAATTTTCCTGAGCCATCAATAATGCTAATGGCTCTTGCAAGTAACGTTTCGTTTTCATCTCCTAAAACACCTAAATTATGAATGCTTTCGCCCACAACATTATTGGCATTTGGAGAAAGTCCGTTAAAATAATCGGTTACACCGTTAACGTTTAAGGATTTAAAAATAAGTGGTTGCATCGCGTATGTATGGCTTGGGTTTGCTCCCGAGCGACTAAAATTTGGGGAATCGTATAAAGTTCGTGATGCTTGATACTTTCCTCTTGTGGTCGTACCAATTTGCACCACCTCAATATAGGGGTCTAAGCTATTAATTATCAATTCGCTTGCCGAGGCGCTGGAGTTTGTTGTAAGCACAAAAACCCGAGATAAGTTTAAGCTGTTTAAGGCTGCCCCTTCGTTATTATCAACAAATCTGTTTATTAATAACTCTGGGTCTTCGTTTTCAAAAACCTGCTGAATTTCGGCATTCCATTCTTCTGTACTGAAAACTTCGCCCGTAAATTGACCGGTAATCAAGCTTGCAAGTAAGATGGCGGTATTTACCGAGCCACCAGGGTTATATCGTAAATCGAGAACCAATTCGGTAGCATTTGCGCTTTTATAGGCTCCAAAAATATCGTTTAATTCGGCGTTAAATTGGTCGGTTCCTGTAAAACCATTGTACATTAAATAAGCCACTTTATTGCTGCCAACATCTAAAACGTTACTAATTAAAACAGGGTTTTCAGTGTATTGTGCTTTAGATAGCGCTATGGTTTGTGTGGTATTGTTAACCGAATCGTCGGTAGTTTGTGGCGTACCTTTATCATTGTAGGTTCCTAAGTTAATCGTATAGTTTTCTGCACCGGTAAGGGTTCTCCAATTTTCCGTGGTAAGTTGCGTGCCGTTTATGCCATAAAAAATATCGCCCCGTTTAACACCTTGGCTCGCAGCACTTGTGTTGGGTAAAACATAGCGTACATAACCGTAAACATCTGTATCGGTTGATGAAAAACGGAATATGCCAAATTCCATACCATTGCTGGTAATGATACCGCTAAATAGTTGCTCCAAAGCAATATAATCGTTAACAATCCAACTGAATCTATCAACCGTTTGGCGTTGGTGTATAAGGCTTTCAAACAAATCTTCGGGGGTTGAAAATGTGTTTAGATAGTTGGCATAATCTCCATCTGAGGTAAACCTGTCGTTGGCGAGGTCTGGCACATCGTCTTTATAAAGATAAAACGTATTCATGCCTTTCCAAACAAAATCGTTTATTTGGCTGGCAGAAATTTGGTTGTCGTCGTTATCTTCAAAACAGCTTACCGTAAAAGAGGAAACTATAAATAGTGCAATTAGGGCTTTAATATGTCGCATAGCATTATTTTATATAAGTAGTCTATAAAACCCTAAATTTACTTACATTATTGTTTAATTAAAAATAAACACTCGAAATTTTGTTGAATGTAATTTTATAGCTTTTGTAAATTAAGCTGAAATATGGCGTTTTACAGAAACTTAACAAGTATGCCCGCGTAAGGGATTGCAGTGAAAAGCCCACAGCGAGTCCCGATAGTTATCGGGACGAAGCGAGGACTTGTAGCGGAAAGCCCGACCCTCCCCGATAGCTATCGGGGAGGGTTACGCCCAAATATTTATTTATTTTAAGTTGAAATGTAACAAAACAAATAGATGCTCGTCGTAACATTAAACAGCCCTAACTAAGTTGTTTTACTAAACCAAACCAAAATGACTCAAACAGAGTTTTTAAATATTGTAATGCCTTTTAAGGATAAAGTATTTCGGTTAGCGAAACGGTTGCTGATATCGACTGAGGAAGCGGAAGATGCCACGCAAGAGATTTTGATGAAGCTGTGGAATAATAAAAGGAAGATTGCTGAGTATAAAAATGTGGAGGCTTTTTCGATGACGATGACAAAGAATTTTTGTTTTGATAAGTTAAAATCGAAACAGGCACAGAATTTAAAAATTGTGCATAGTAATTACGAAGCCAATGAAACCGCGTTACAAAAACAAGTTGAGTTAAATGATAGTGTGAATTGGGTAGCGAAGATTATTGAAGAGTTGCCTGAACAGCAACGGATGATTATTCAGCTGCGAGATATAGAAGAATACGATTACGATGAGATTGCAAAAATGCTGGATATGAATAATACAGCGGTTCGTGTAAACTTATCGAGAGCAAGAAAAACGATACGAGAAAAATTAACTAATACACATAATTATGGTATTAAATAATATAGAAAAATTACTGGAAAAATACGAGAACGGTGAGACATCACTAAAAGAAGAGCAGGTGTTGAAAAACTATTTTACAAGCAACACGGTAGCGCCACATTTAGAAATGTACAAACCTATGTTCGACTATTTTTTGGTAAATCAACAAGAACAATTTACTAAAGACGTGCCATTAAAAACCAAACGTACATTTAATTACAAATGGCTATCGGTTGCTGCAGTTGCTGTTCTTATGTTGGGGTTTTATTTTGGTAAATCATTCAATGAGAATAATTTAGGAACTTATGAAGACCCGCAATTGGCTTTTAACGAATTTTCGAAATCTATGGAAATGATTTCCCAAAGTTTCAATAAAGGCACATCAACCGTTGGGTATTTAAACGAAGTAAACAAAGGTACTTCAACACTCGGATATCTCAACGAAATTGATAACGCAACAAGTATAATTTTTAAAAATAATTAGAATTAATGAAAAGTAATAACTTAAAAACAAGAACAATGAAAAATAAATTAATAGTATTCGTAATGGCCATTATGTTATTGCCAATAACCGGAATGGCACAAAGCAATATTTTTGATAAATATAGCGACAATAACGACGTTACTTATGTAAACATTAAACCCAAAATGTTTCAGATGATAGCAAAAATGGGTATTAATGTTGAAGATGAAGAAGCTAAAGCTTATATGGATATGGTAAAAAGCATTACCAGTTTTAAAACCATTGTAACCGATAATAAAACCATATCCGCTGATATTGCCAAATGGGTAAAATCGCGCTCTGGAGGACTGGAAGAATTAATGGAAGTGAAAGACGACGGTACAGAAGTAAAGTTTTACGTAAAGGAAGGAAAAGATGCCGACCACGTTAAAGAGCTTTTAATCTTTGTAAATGGTATTGACCAAGTAATGGAAGACAAAATTGAAATTAACGGTAAAGAGCGTAAAATTGAAACCGTAGTGGTATCGATGACCGGTGATATCGATTTGAATGAAATCTCGAAGCTTACCAATAAAATGAATATCCCTGGCGGTAAGCATTTAGAGAAAAATAATTAATATTAATAATAAGCCTCTCTAAAAAGCAAATTAAGTGTCACATTGAACGCAGTCGAAATATTTATTTAAAGCAACAAATAAGAGGTTTCGACTGCGATCAACACAACAAAGCCCCACAGAGACTTTATTAGTCTGGCTCACAAACAAACAACATCAATCATGCAACGAACAATCAAACATATCGTATTAGTATTTAGTTTAGCCATAGCTTTTGTAAGCTGTAACGATGGTAAAAGTTTGCAAACGTATTTTGTAGACAATCAAGAATCGTCCAATTTTATGACACAGGATATACCCATATCGATGGTAAAAATAGACGAATCAAAATTTACCGAAGAACAAAAAGAAGCCTATAACTCGGTAAAACGCTTGAATTTTTTGGGCTATAAAACAGAAGGAACCGATGTTGAAGTTTACAAAGCGGAATTGGCAAAAGTGAAAGCTATTTTAAGCGATAAAAAATACAACGATCTTATGGAATTTAGCGATAAGGGCAATAAAATTATCGTAAAGTATATAGGAACAGAGGATGAAGCCGATGAGGTTGTTATCTTCGGAAGCGCTAAAGAACTAGGCTTTGGTATTGTGCGTGTTTTGGGCAACGATATGAATCCGGATAAAATGGTAACCTTGGTTAGCGCGATGCAAAATGCGAATGTTGATGAAAATCAGGTGCAAGATATTATGAATTTCTTTAAGTAAGCTTAGGGTTATTTAATTTCGATTATTTCCTTAGCTTTTTGAAACTGTTATTCCCGCAAAAAAGGGAGCCAAAAAAGGCTGTTGAAAAATTTTTCAACAGCCTTTTTTAAATTATAAAAGTCGTGTTACTTTCTTTTTTTAGAGGCTCTATTTAAGTAAATAATATTAATTATTATCGCTAAAAAAATAATGGTAAGTACGGTTAAAACGATATAATGATCTAGGATTTCCAAAATCCCGGTAACAAAAATACCACCGGCCATTAGGCCACTTAGTATTAATGTTTGTTTGTCGTTTAGCATATTAAATTCCTGTGTAATTACTAGGAGTAATACGTTTTAATTCTTCTTTTATTGTGTTTGAGACTTCTAATGTATCAATAAAATTTGAAATAGAGTTTTGGTTTATCGCTTCATTGGTTCTGGTTAAGCCTTTTAATGCTTCATAAGGATTAGGATACCCTTCGCGACGCAAAATGGTTTGAATAGCCTCAGCGACCACCGCCCAATTATTTTCTAAATCTTCTGCGAATTTAGATTCATTCAACAATAATTTATCCAATCCTTTTAAAGTCGATTTAAAACCAATTATAGTGTGTCCGAATGGCACGCCAACGTTTCGTAAAACGGTGCTATCGGTTAAGTCGCGTTGTAATCTTGAAATTGGTAATTTAGCCGAAAGGTGCTCGAAAACAGCATTGGCAATACCCAAGTTACCTTCAGAGTTTTCAAAATCGATAGGGTTTACTTTGTGCGGCATTGCGGAGCTTCCAACTTCTCCTTTTTTAATTTTTTGCTTGAAATAATCCATCGAAACATAGGTCCAAATATCGCGGTCCAAATCTATTAAAATGGTGTTGATGCGTTTTAAAGTATCGAACAATGCTGCCATGTGGTCGTAATGCTCAATTTGTGTGGTGGGAAACGAGTGATGTAAACCAAGTTTTTCTTGTACAAATTTAGTTCCAAAAGCTTTCCAATCAATGTTTGGATAAGCCACATGATGTGCATTAAAATTACCGGTAGCACCACCAAATTTAGCGGCACTTGGAATATCGTTCAATAAATTAAACTGCTCTTTTAAACGCACCACAAAAACTTTAATTTCTTTGCCTAAACGGGTAGGGGAAGCAGGTTGTCCGTGAGTTCTGGCCAACATTGAAATAGCCGACCAATCTTGAGACAAACTTTTAAGCTTTTCCAAAACATTATGGTATTCAGGAACGTAAACATCGTTCATCGCTTCTTTAATACTCAAAGGAACAGCGGTGTTATTGATGTCTTGAGAAGTCAATCCAAAATGGATAAACTCTTTGTGTTGAGATAAACCTAAAGCGTCAAATTTTTCCTTTATAAAATATTCAACCGCTTTAACATCGTGATTGGTTACGCTTTCAATGTTTTTAATAGCTTGAGCATCTTCAGCAGAAAAATCTTTATAGATGGCCCTTAAATCTTCAAAAATATCACTGTCAACACTTTCAAGTTGAGGTAACGGAATTTCGCAAAGTGCAATAAAGTATTCAATTTCAACTAATACTCGGTATTTTATAAGAGCTTCTTCAGAAAAATAAGGCGCTAATTCGCTTGCTTTATTTCTATATCTTCCATCAATTGGAGAAATGGCGTTTAGTGGTGATAATGACATGGTTTGTGTTGTTTTTAAGAAGATGCAAAGATAGGTTTTTAAGACCGAAGTTTCATAATCCAAATTCCAAATAACAAAAACTAAACTCCAAAACTTATTCGAAATTCTAACTTCGTGCTTCGTGCGTCAAACTTCACACTTTTTTGATTTTCTTTAAAATATGACGGGCTCGAGCCTTAAAACCGGAACTCTGCATCTGAAAATCGCGTTCTAAAATAAGTGCCAATTCGGGGTGCACCCAATCGTAATCTTTACCGAACAAAAAAAGCGCATTCATGGAATAGGCTTTAGGTGCAATTTTTTCGTCGTTAATCATATAATCAAAACAGACTTCAATAATGCGCTCTTTATGTGTTTTTGTTAGAGCCGTTTGTATGCCGTTTTCGTTTTTCGAGTAGTAAGCTGTTGCCAAAAACTCACATATTTTAGCCACGGGTCGCACCGCAGAATCTAAATGGACTTTGTGCATGTTTTCGGTAAAGCTGTCTAAATACGGAATGATGGCTTCAATATTATCTTTGCACATAAACTCGAAAACCCATGCGGCACGAGGCGATGCTTTATCGTCTGCCCAAAACATAATTTCCAATAATTTGGGGATTAAATCTTTGTCGTTAATAACCATGTCGGCATAGTACAATCGTTTTTCACGCGAATGGTTAACGTTGCTTAATTCGTTATAAAGTTCCTGTGTAGTCAAATGAATTTTAGTATTTTTAAAAATCTAAAATTAAGTAAAATGAAGATTATAAAAAAGGTGCTTTTAGCTTTGCTTGTTTTGTTTGTAATCGCCCAATTTTTTGGCCCAGATAAAAATGAAGGCGATGTCGCATCAATGAATGCGTTTTTGGTAGAAACCACTCCGCCCGAAGAAGTAAAACTTATTTTAAAAGAAAGCTGTTTTGATTGCCATAGCGATGTTACGCGGTATCCGTGGTACAACAGCATTACGCCCATAAATTATTGGCTTGCCGGCCATATTGAACACGGTAAAAAAGAATTTAACATGTCCAATTGGGAAGGCAATTCAATCAAACGGAAAGACCATAAATTTGAAGAACTCATTGAAATGGTTGAAGCCAAAGACATGCCGCTAAATTCTTATACTTGGTCGCATACCGAAGCTAAACTCAGCGATGCACAAATAAAAGCCGTGGTTAATTGGGCAAAACGGGTACGGCTAAAATACGGGCTGGAACCTTTGCCACAGTAGGCAGTTATTAGTTTGCAGTAAACAGTCAATATGACCATAAGAGAAGTATCTCCTAATTTTAATTTAATATTTATGCATTCGTGGCAAACAAAAAATTATTAATCATCGGTTTTGTATGGCCCGAGCCCATGAGTTCTGCGGCGGGTAGTAGAATGATGCAGTTAATTGCTGTGTTTCAATCGCAAAACTATCAAATCACTTTTGCGAGTTCGTGTGTTAAAACAGATAATGCTTTCAATTTAAAAACGATGGGCATCGCACAGGTCAATATCAAATTGAATCATTCCAGTTTTGATGAATTTATTAAGCATTTAAAACCAGATGTGGTGCTGTTCGACCGTTTTATGACTGAAGAGCAATTCGGTTGGCGCGTCGCTGAACAATGCCCCAAAGCCCTAAGAATTCTGGATACCGAAGATTTACACGGTTTACGAAAAGGCAGACAGCAAGCTTTTAAGGATGAAGCTGCGTTTGATGATTCGTATTTGTTTAATGACACCGCAAAGCGGGAAATAGCCAGTATTTACCGAAGCGACTTAAGTTTGATTATTTCAGAAGCTGAAATGGAATTCCTTAAAAATCATTTTAAAGTCGATGCATCTTTGTTAATTTATTTGCCGTTTATTTTGGATGAAATTTCAAAAGAAAGTATTGAAAAACACCCAAGTTTCGAAGATCGCAATCATTTTATAACCATCGGGAATTTTTTGCACGCACCCAATTATAACGCCGTTTTATACTTAAAAGAAACCATTTGGCCGCTAATAAGAAAGCAATTGCCAAAAGCCGAATTACACATTTACGGCGCGTATGCGTCTCAAAAGGTAAATCAGTTGCACAACGCAAAAACAGGTTTTTTAATTAAGGGTTTCGCTGAAGATGTAAACGCTGTTATGCAACAATCAAAGATATGTTTAGCACCCATTCGTTTTGGTGCGGGCTTAAAAGGCAAATTGATTGATGCCATGCAAAACGGCACACCGTGTGTAATGAGCACTATAGCTGCTGAAGGCATGTTTGGAAACTTAAAACCTAACGGATTTATTGAAGATAACCCAGAGGAATTTGCAACCAAAGCGGTTAAACTGTACAATGATGAAACCTTGTGGAACGCAAAACAACAAAACGGATTTTCAATCATCAACAATCGTTTTGGTAAAACGGAGCATCAAAAAAGATTTATAAGTCAAATTGAAAATATAACGAAACATCTTAACGAAAAACGCCTAAAAAACTTTACTGGGCAAATGCTTTTGCACCATACGTTGCAAAGTACCAAATTCATGGGTAAATGGATTGAGGAGAAAAATAAAGACTAAAAAATTTGTCAAATTCAAAAATGTAAAATATATTTGTCATTATGGAAAATTAATTTTCCTATATAGAAAATATATTTGTCAATTAAATTTAATAATTATGAATAAAGAACAATTTATAAATTGTGAAAGAAGAAGATTTGATAAACTCATTAATTTTAGGTTGCCTCATAAATTTATGTATGTAGGAATTACTATAGCGGCATTGTCAATAATTGGTATGTTTATTCGTGCTTTTGCCATGGAAGGCGATACCGAGCTATTGAAATCAGTTTTGCAAAAAACGGTTTTAGTTGGGTTATTGCTAATGTCTATTTCAAAAGATAAAATTGAGGATGAAATGACCATTCAGCTTAGATCCCAATCTTATATGGTTGCCTTTGTAATAGGTGTTATTTATGCTTTGTTAATGCCTTATGTAGAATTTGGTGTTTCCAATGCGGTGCATGCTGAAGGCGAAGCGTTTAAAAGTTTAGGTGATTTTCAAGTTTTGCTATTTATGCTCATGATACAGTTAATGTTTTATCACAATTTAAAACGCTTTAGATAATGCAGAATACGATTAAAGTAGAACGCGCCATATTGAATTTAACGCAAGATGAATTAGCACAAAAAATAGGAGTATCTAGGCAAACAATTAATTCTATTGAAGCTAACAGGTATGTGCCTTCAACGGTATTGGCTTTAAAATTATCAGAGCTGTTTGGTAAACCTGTAAACGAATTTTTTAAACTTTCAAAGGATGATTAATATGGTATTGCTGCTTGTTGTGTTAATTTTGAATATGACTTTGTGATTTTTTTATAGCGGTTGCTAAAATCATAAATGTTAATAGTTTTTCTGTGGTTTTAATATTCGCTATTTTTACCTCGAAATAACTAATTATCATTGTAAAAATTGATTAGAATTTATAAGCTTTTATTTTTTTTTGTTTTTCTTTTCAATCAAGGTTGGACTCAAACAAACATACCTCCGGAGCTTGTGGCCATTGGGGATCAAACTTACTGTCCCTTGAGTCAGATTAATATTGTAACCGACTTTGATATCATCGACCCTGATGATGTAGAATTAGACATTCTAAAAGTTTTAATTTCTGAAGGTTATGTTGAAGGAGAAGATGTGCTTACCTTAGTTGGGTCGCATCCAAATATAGTTGCCACTTGGGATTCTGTAAAAGGCAAACTAACTTTAGAAGGAGTTGCTAATGCACCCATGCTTTATTCCGATGTAATTAACGCTGTAAAAAGTGTGGTTTTCAGAAGTTCATCGGTGGCGGTGGCGGGAGAAAAAGTGTTTACAATTACTATTGGACCTGCAGAGTATTTACCGTTAACCGGACATTATTATGAGTATATATCAGACATAGCAAGTATTTGGACCAATGCAAAGTTTGATTCTGAATCAAAAAACTACTACGGATTAAAAGGCTATCTTACAACTATAACTTCCTCTGAAGAGGCACAATTAACAGGAGAATTAGCCTTGGGATTAGCATGGATTGGAGGTAGTGAAGCCACCAACATTGGTACCTGGCAATGGGAAACAGGACCAGAAGCCGGAACGGTTTTTTGGGAAGGCGACCAAAATGGAACAACGCCAAACTTTGCAAATTGGATGGCGGGCGAGCCACGAACAAGCCCTTTTGGAGAACATTTTGCAACCATAACTAAACTGGGAAATTTGGGAGAATGGGATAACATGCCCAGAAGTGGAAGTCAAAACGGAGGACCATTTGAAATTAAAGGATATGTTATAGAATATGGGGGCATGCCTAATGACCCATTGCTTAAAATTTTGGGTGAAACAAAAATATCAGCGCCAAAAATAGACAGTATAGTAGAAGGGGCAAGATGCGGCCCAGGAAGTGTGCAGGTAGTAGCCAATCCATCGGCAGGGGTTGTACACTGGTTCACCGCTTTAACTGGAGGACGATTTTTAGGTAGTGGTACGGTGTTTAATACGCCAGTAATATCAAGTACCACAACCTTTTATGCCTTAGCAGCACCGGCTGGGTGTTTTGAAGGTGTTAGAACTCCAGTGGTGGCTACCGTTAACGAGACTCCAACAGTTCAACCTTCGGTAGAGTTAACAAATTGTGATGAAGATGGTGTTTCTGATGGCTTTACAGACTTTAATTTAAATGAGGCGAATGCTTTTATTATAAATGGGAATACGAGTGGTTTTAGCTTTACTTTTTATCTGTCATATAATGATGCCGATAATAAAGTTAATGATATAAACGCTGCGCCTTTTAATAACAATACAGCAAGCACCGTGTATGCTCGGGTTGAAAGTATTTTTGGATGTTATCGTGTTGCAACGGTTAATTTGCAGGTTTCTACGTCGTCACTACCGGTTGGGTATATGCAAGAATTGGAGTTGTGTGATGAAGACCCCATAATTGATGGGATTAAGGTTTTTGATTTATCTCAAGCTTCTGCAGCCTTTATTAATGAGTTTCCTGCTGGACAAAATTTAAGTGTACGTTATTTCAGAAATGCAAACGATGCTCAGTTTGGACACAACGAAATATTGCCTCAGTCAAGGTATATGAACGAAACGCCTTTTTCGCAAATATTATACGTTCGTATTCAAAGCGACGATAATGGCGCCTGTTTTGGATATGGACCCTATTTAACGCTAACCGTAAAACCGAGACCAGAATTTGAAGTAGAGCAATCTGAAATTTTCTGTTCAAATAATCAACAGCCTATTACCTTATTTACGCTTAATGCCAAAGATAGTTATACTTATCAATGGTTCGATAGTAGTAAAAATATAATTAGTAATTTACCTACGGCGAGCGTATCTTCGGGCGGAACATATACCGTTATAGGAACTTCAAACGCTGGTTGTGAATCATTTCCTACAACAATTACGATAAACGAATCTGCTCGTGCCATAATTACAAATGATGATGTTACTGTTGAAAGCTTATCAAACAATAACACCATTTCCATTAACACCGATAATTTGGGAATTGGTGATTATGAGTTTTCTTTAGATAATAGCTCCGGGCCGTACCAAAGCACTCCGGTTTTTACCAATGTATCGGCTGGTAACCACATAGTGTATACCAAAGACCTGAATGGTTGCGGCGTGTCTGAATTTGAAGTTTTTATTATGGGGTTCCCGAGGTTTTTTACACCTAACGGCGATGGGTATAATGACACGTGGAATATTATTGGTTTAAGTAATGAATTTAGAGGGGCCTCATCCGTATCTATTTATGATCGATATGGGAAGCTTATTAAGCAATTAAACCCCTGGGGAGCCGGTTGGGATGGACTACGGAATGGCAGAGAGCTCATTGCAACCGACTATTGGTTTGTAGCTCACTTAATAGAAAATAGCGGCACTACAAAAACCATTCGAGGGCATTTTAGTTTAATTAGGTGATATTCTTTGCCAGTTTTTTAACAACCTTCTTCATCCCATCCGTAGCCGTTTCAGCAATAACCGTTAAGTTTTCTTTACTTTCAATATGGGGTTTTGGGTCAATAAAATAAATAGGTGTATTTTGTGGCACATAATGCATTAAACTTGCCGCAGGATACACTTGCATGCTTGTACCAATAATGATTAGAACATCGGCCGTTTGGCAAATATCTATAGCCTTTGGAATCATGGGAACATCTTCACCAAACCAAACAATATGAGGGCGCAGTTGGTACCCTTTTTTGCAAAAATCGCCTAAAACCAAATCGGTTTTCCAATCTTGAATATCGCTTTCATCAAAGGTGCTTCTTACTTTTAATAATTCACCATGTAAATGAATCACGTTGCTGCTGTCTGCGCGTTCGTGCAAATCATCTACGTTTTGGGTGATTATTGTCACTTTAAAATCGGTTTCCAATTCCGCTAAATTATAATGTGCTGAATTGGGCGTAACTTCAAGTAATTGACGCCGCCGTTGGTTATAAAAATCCAATACCATGTCTGGGTTTGCGGCAAAACCCTCGGGAGTTGCCACTTCCATAACATCGTGCCCTTCCCATAAACCATCAGCATCTCTAAAGGTTTTTATACCGCTTTCGGCACTCATGCCTGCTCCTGTAAGTACAACGATGTGTTTCATTATTATCGGTTTTTTATTCCGCGAAATCGAAAAATTCAATCAAATATACTAAGTATTCATTAGTATGAAAAAAGCCAAAAACTTTGTTATTTTTGAAAAATGACCGATTTAAAACTTTTAGAACATTTAGAAACCTATTTAACCGAATCACGTAAAGCGCGTTTCGATGCTGTTTTAAGCCAGCGTACCAAACACTTTACAGTCGCTACCGAAGATGTGTACCAATTACATAACACCAGTGCCGTGATACGCAGTTGCGATGTGTTTGGCATACAGGAAGTAAATATTATTGAAGAACGAAACAGCAAGCGTATTGATAGGGAAATTGCCATGGGTGCCCAAAAATGGGTGGATGTTAATCGGTTTCATACCGTAAAAGATTGCTTGAAAGATTTGAAACAAAAAGGCTATCAAATTGTGGCAACAACACCGCACAAAAATGATGCTTTGTTAAATGATTTTGATGTTACAAAAAAATCATGTTTTTTCTTCGGAAGGGAAACCGAGGGCTTGTCGCAAGAAGTGATTGATGAAGCCGATTGCTTTTTAAAAATCCCCATGGTTGGTTTTACTGAAAGTTTAAATATTTCAGTATCAGCTGCTATTATTTTGCAATATACCACTCAAAAGTTAAAACAAAGCCAAGTAAATTGGCAACTCACTGAAGAAGAGATGCTTGCTAAGCGTTTGGATTGGATTAAGAAAACCATTAAAAGTTACGACGACATTGTGGCGCGTTTTTATAATCCATAATAATTTTCGTAAATTTAAAATCCCGTAACTAAAAACCAAATAGCATGTATTTAGTACTTTACATCGTCGTTGGCCTTCTTGCCATTATTCTTTTACTCGCCTTAATTGCTCCAAAAACGTACGAAGTTAACAGAAGTGTTATGATAAACAAACCTGTTTCAGACGTATTTGAATATATTAAATACATTAAAAACCAAAATGAATGGTCGCCTTGGAAAAAGAAAGACCCAAATATGAAGCAAGAATTTGTTGGAACCGATGGCGAGGTCGGTTTTATCTCAAAGTGGGAAGGCAATAAAGATGTGGGTACGGGCGAACAGGAAATTATAGGTGTTGAGCACAATCAACAATTAACCTCCGAATTGCGATTTTTTAAACCTTGGAAATCGGTGTCGAAAGCCTATATTAAAGTTACAGAGATTGAAACCAATCAAACCAACGTCACTTGGGGGTTTACGGGCAATAACCCGATACCGATGAATATTTTTATGTTGTTTTTTAATTTTGAAAAATCCGTTGGAAAAGATTTTGAAGAAGGTTTAGAAAGCTTAAAACAGATTTTAGAGTCATAGTTTCCCATGTCTTAAAAGGCCTTTTTGGAATGCATTCAAAACATAATAGTTAAAACACATTTTACAGATGAAGAAAAATATGGTAGGTTGGTTTGAGATTCCGGTTTCGGACATGGAAAGAGCCAAAGCCTTTTACGAGGCGGTTTTTAATGTAAAAATAGAGGTGCATAATTTTGGTGGGATGTTAATGGGTTGGTTTCCTTTTGAAGAAGGTAAAGAAGGAGCTGCCGGTACGCTAATTAAGCAAGAATCGTATATTCCCAGTCAAGAAGGCACGCTTGTTTATTTTATAAGTGATGATGTTAAAAACGAGCTCGATAGGGTTGAAGGAGCGGGTGGCAAAATTTACCAACCCAAAACCGAAATTTCGCCCGAGCATGGTTTTATGGGTGCTTTTATTGATACCGAAGGGAATCGAGTTGCACTACATTCAAACGCATAAAAAAGAGGAAACTATTATTAATTTCCTCTTTAATATTATATCTTAATTAAGCCTACAAACGCTTACTTCGCCCTCTGCTTAATAATTTATATTCCTCGTAGCATTCGCTTATGGCATCCAATATTTGCAAATCGTTTGCGGTTTGTATAAAACCTTTGGAGTAGTTGCATTGGCTCACAATTTCATCTAAATCCACACGATCTACTTGCAATAAAACGGTAAGCATTTCGCGGTCAAAACGAGAGGCCAAAAGATTTCTAATTTCATCATCCTGTTTCATCTTTTTTAGCTTGCGCAACTCGTTTGGTTTTTTTCCAAACATGCGGTATAAAAAATCGGCAGGATTAAAAATAGATCCTAGTATTTTAGTTACCGCTGTTGGTTTTCCTGCTTCGTAGCCTGTGCTTGGCAGTCCGGAAATACTATAGCGGTAATTCTTATTAACTTCGGGCACTTGCATCACATCAACCTCTAAATACCCCGTTAGTTTTAACTGATTTACAACCACCTCCTCAAGGGCCAATGCCAATTCTGTAAGCTCGATTTTAGAACTTCCAAATTTTAACCAATCGTTGGTTACCCTAACTTTTATGGATTTAAAACCTAAATAAGAAAAGTGCAATGTATCGTTCGCTTTCGCGGAAATTTTAAACTCACCCTTGCTATTTGTACTGGTACCAATTACCTGATTAAGGTTTACAATGTTTACGCTTTCCAGTGGCGTATCATCGGCAGAATTAATAACCACACCAATTACTTTATCGGCATCTTGAGCTGTACAAAACGCTGCGACTAATAAAAAAGTAAAAAGGAATATGTAGTTTTTCATAATGCTGATTAAATAATCATTTATTTAGCTATAAAAATACTAAACAAAATAGTAACTATTGGTTTAACTTTTCATTTTGACTTAAAATTAACAAAATAGTTTAGCTTAATCGAATTTAACTAACGTCTGGAACGTCTTGGTCTTGAAGCCGCAAAATCGTTGGATTTTGAGCCGGAATCTGATCGTCTTGGTTTCGAGTTGTTTTCACTGCGTCGTCTTTCGCTTCGGTTTCCAGAATCACTTCTTCTGCCTTCACGTCTTCCGCCGCTTCTTCGTTCATCGCGTTTTCTTCCGCCACTGCGTCTGTCGTTGCGCCTTCCGCCGCCACCGCGGTTTTCAGATACTTCAACATTTACAAAACGACCATCATGTTTGTAGTCTGTAAAGAAAGCCAAAACTTTTTCTTTTTGCTCATTCTCGGTATTAAAAAACGAGAAGCTGTCCTTTACTTCAACTTTAAAAACATCATCTCTACCAAGCACCAAAACTTCTTTTAAAAAGTCTTTTAGCTTCATCCAATCATAACCGTCTTTTTTACCAACGTTTATAAAGTATCGGGTAGTGTTTTTACTTCCACCAAAACTGCGCCCGCTATCTTGATCAAACGAACCTTCAGCAATATTAAGATTTTTGGATTTGTTGTAGTAATTGTAAAAACGCGTAAACTCAACTGAGAAGAATTTTTTAATCAATTCATCTTTATCGGTATCAACAAATAAATCGTTAATACTGGTTAAATGTTTATCGATTTCGTGATTGATTTCAGTATTGTGAATTTTATTGGCGAGCGACATAAGTTGCACTTCGCAAATTTCTGCGCCATCTGGAATTTCCTTTTTCTCGAATTGCTTTTTAATAATACGCTCGATACCTTTAATTTTACGCACTTCGCTTTTGGAAACAATAACCATAGAAACTCCGGTTTTTCCGGCGCGACCTGTTCTACCCGAACGGTGTGTGTAAACTTCGGGCTCATCTGGTAATTGGTAATTTATAACGTGTGTAATATCGTCTACATCAATACCACGAGCGGCCACATCGGTTGCCACAAGGGTTTGTATTTGTTTGTTTCGAAACGATTTCATAACCAAATCACGTTGATTTTGGCTTAAATCGCCATGCAAGGCCCCAGCGCTATAACCATCTTCAATCAGTTTTTCGGCCACTTTTTGGGTGTCGCGTTTTGTACGGCAAAACACCACCGAAAATATATCTGGATTGGCATCCGATAAGCGCTTTAGCGCTTGGTATCTGTCTCTGGCATTCACCAAATAGTATTCGTGCGAAACTTGGTTTGTACTTTCGTTTTTGTTTCCCACCGTGATTTCCTTCGGACTCTTCATGAATTTTTTAGCAATGGTAGCCACTTCCTTTGGCATTGTTGCCGAAAACAACCACGTACTTTTATCCTCAGGCGTATGCGATAAAATATCGGTAATATCCTCATAAAAGCCCATGTTTAGCATCTCGTCGGCCTCGTCTAAAACCGCATATTCAATTTTGCTAATATCAACCAAACGCCTTTTAATCATATCCTTCATTCGCCCTGGCGTAGCCACAATAATTTGCGCACCGCGTTTTACCTCTCGGGCTTGGTCTGTAATGCTCGAACCACCATAAATGGCCACTACATTTAGTCCTTTGCAATACTTGCCGTATTGCTTCATTTCGTTGGTAATTTGCAAACAAAGTTCGCGTGTAGGGCTTAAAATCAACCCTTGGGTCGTTCGGCTATCAATATTAATTTTTTCCAACATCGGAAAACCAAACGCTGCCGTTTTACCGGTTCCGGTTTGGGCCAATGCCACTAAATCGGTTTCTGATTCTAATAAAATAGGGATTGCTTTTTCTTGTACTTCACTGGGTTTTGTAAACCCTAAATCTGTAATAGCTTGTAATAAGTGGTCATTAAGACCTAAATCTTGGAATGTGCTCATTCTTGTTTATGTATGCGATTATGTTATGTAGTGTTACATAAAGAAGCGCATCGACATACTTAAACTAAAACTTCCAGTAACACACCCTCACCCTGAGGAGTTTAAACCCATTTTTTTTTGAGTTTCAAGCGGCAAAGATACATTTTTATTTGGTTTGTCATTCCCGCGAAGGCAGGAATCTTACAAATAGGAGTTGTAATGTTAATTATTTGGGCGTTTTAACACGCTTTCCGCTGTATCTTTTTCTCGTGCCTCAAAAAAGGATGCCGCTGCAATCGTTAACGCGCTTATCCGCCATCGTCATTGTAATAGTTCGAGTTGTAACAACTTGCTAAATATTATCTGTTAAAATTGAAGTAAACGAGAAACAGATTCTAACGCTTTTTTTCTAATGAAAAAGCTCAGAATGACGATGTCTAATAAACAACCCGTCATTGCGAAGGAGTTCCGATAATTATCGGATAACTGTGGCAATCTGTTTAATTATAGTTCGTCTCAAAATAAATACTACTAAGTTTTAAACAGGATTTTAAACATGCCGTTTCTCACGATAGCTATCTAGACGATAATACACTTTTCTGCTGATTAATAGAATAATTATGTTTTTTTTTGAGAAGTTTTGCTGAACGTATTTATTTAAGAGAATTAGATTTTTTAAAACCTAAAAATTTAAAATTTTTACCGATGCTAAATAGAGTATTATTAAAGTTGTGAATAAGCCACTAATCATAATAATAAAGTGCCAGTAATAAGTTCTGGCTACCCACGTTTTTCGCATCTTTTTACTATTTTCTTTTTTGTAAAAACTATTAAAAAATTGGCGAACAAGAAAAGTGACTATTAAAAAAATCGATATGGCTATTAATATTCCCCAAATTTTTTCCATTTTGATAAATTTTTAGTTAATAAGTGATTGCCTTGTTACCAAAGATAGTAGAAAATCTACTTTTAATTGGAACAAAAAGTCATTTTGTTTTCTGTTTTGGAGCAATAAAAATATGAGATTTCTCCTTACGTCGAAATGACAAAGTGCTTTAAACTATTTCCTCAAATTCCCAATCCGATCCAAAAGCGTAGGGTGCGAATAATGCATAAACACATAAGCAGGATGCGGCGTTAAATTACTTAAACTGTTTTTTGAAAGTTTTTTAAGTGATGTAATTAAAGGCTCAGCTTTATAGGTGTTTTTAGCATAGTCATCGGCTTGGTATTCAAATTTTCTGGAAAATACATTCATAATTAAACCTGTAATTTCAGAAATAGGCGCGTACAGCAATCCAAATGCAATCAACCCAATATGAAAACTCGGAGTTTCAACACCCAAAGCATTCGATAACAACGGATTCGAAATGAATAGCGATAAAATATAAAGTGTTACCCCCGTTAATATAATTGAGGCAAACAAATTGAAAATGATGTGTTTCTTTTTGTAATGCCCGACTTCATGTGCTAAAACAGCAACGATTTCTTCATCATCTAAATCGTTAATCAACGTATCGTAGAGTGTCACGCGTTTTTCACTGCCAAATCCTGAAAAATAGGCGTTGGCTTTGGTGCTTCGTTTGGAACCATCAATCACAAAAATCTTATCGAGTTTAAAACCAACGGTTTCAGCATACGCCGAAATTTTATCGCGTAAACTACCCGCTTCCAAAGGTGTTTGCTTATTAAAAAGTGGTACGATGAGTTTGGAATAAAACATATTCATAAATAAGGTGAAAACCGCAACCAATCCCCAAGCGTACAACCAAAAGTTAGAACCTGCAACCTGATAAAACCAAATAATTAACGCTAAAATGCCACCGCCAATAATGGCCATCATCAACCAACCCTTTATTTTATCCAAAAAGAAGGTTTTAACAGTGGTTTTATTGAATCCGAATTTTTCTTCAATAACAAAGGTGCTGTAATACGAAAAAGGTGTTGTGATAATATCACTGCCAATCATAATGATTCCGAAGAAAATAAGGGCGATAATAATCGGGTTTTCGCTGTAGATTCGGGCGATGTTATCAACAAATTCAAACCCATCAAAAACCAAAAAGCCTAAAGTTAAAAGGATTGAAAAGGTTGAGGTGAGTAGTCCAAATTTATAATTTGTCGCTTTGTACTTTTGCGATTTTTTGTATTCGACCTCATCATAAACGTCTTGCAAATCCGGAGGAAGTGCATCGTTAAAATGTTTGGCGTTTAAAGCGTCGAGAATTTTATCAATTATAAAATTGATAATGATTATGGCGATGATGATGTAAAAGAGAGTGGTTGAGGTCATATTAATTGTAATGTTTGTCATTCAGAGGAGCGTCTAAACGCGACGTAGGAATCTGTTAAATATTTTACGGTTTATTAATTAGTTTTCATTTTAATTTATGAGATTGTTACGTCCTTCGTCCTCACAATGACGTTATCATTTAAACTCCCGTTGTCTTTTCGCTTCAAAAATAAGAATTCCGGCTGCAACCGACACATTCATGGAGTCTATTTCACCTTGCATGGGAATGATGATATTTTGGGTGGAATTTTCTAACCATTCGTTACTTAAACCTGTGGCTTCCGTTCCCATAACGAGGGCGGTGGGTTTTGTGTAATCTTGGGTATGGTAACTAACCGAGGCTTGCAGCGCCGCACAGTAAATATTAATGTTTTGTGCTTTTAAAAAGTTAATAATATCGGTAGTGCTGGCTGTTGCAATTTGATTGGTAAACACGCAGCCCACACTGGAACGGATGATGTTCGGGTTGTATAAATCGGTTTTTGGGTTGGCAATAATTACCGCATCTGCATTAGCGGCATCGGTAGTTCGTAAAATGGCTCCGATATTTCCTGGTTTTTCAGGAGCTTCGGCAACTAAAATCAAGGGGTTTTTATTTTCAAAAGTTAAATCGTTTAAACTATTCGTTTTGCTTTTTGCTACGGCTAAAACACCTTCAGTAGTATCACGATAGGCTAATTTTTGATAGACTTCTTTTGAAACCTCAATAACATTTGTTTGTGGAGTTGTTAATTCGTTAAGCTGCTCGATAGAAAATAATTCAGGATAAAACAATACCGTTTCAAATTCATAGCCACCTTTTAAAGCCAGCGAAATTTCACGTTCGCCTTCAATTAAAAACGTGCCTGATTTTTTGCGTTCACGAGACTTGTCTTTTAGCTGTGCAAGTTGTTTTATGTAGGTGTTTTGTATACTTGTTATTTGTTTTATCATAATAATAGCAAAAGTAATTGTTTTATAGCATAAAAAAAGGAGCTTAAAAGCTCCTTCCTATTATTTTATTGATTTTTATACTTCTCCGAATAGCGCTTCCAAAGTTTGGTTTGATGCGTTTCAAGGCTAATTTCCCTGCCATCAATAAAGGCATGTTCTATTATATTAGTGCGCATATCCAATGCGTCGCCTTCGCTAATAAAAAGCGAGGCGCTTTTACCAGATTCTAAACTTCCGTAGTGAGCATCGATACCCAATATTTTAGCTGAGTTTAGCGTGATTAGCTGTAAAGCTTGGGCTTTGGTTAAACCGTGTGCCACTGTGGTGCCCGCATAAAATGGCAGGTTTCTTGAGTTCATACGTTCCATGCGTCCGCCAGATGCTACTTGTAAACCTACTAAAACCCCACTATCGACTAGTAGTTTTGCGGTTTTAAAAGGTAAATCGTAATCGTCGTCATCGCTACTTGGTGTCGAATGTACACGTCGTAAAAGCACAGCAATGTTATGTTGCTTTAATAAATCGGTAACTTTATAAGCATCGCTACCCCCAACAATCACCATGTTTTTAACGCCATTTTCCTTTGAAAAATGAACGGCGTCGGTAATGCCTTTTTCGTCGTTTACATTGATGTAAAGCGTTTTGGAACCATCAAAAACACCTTGTAAAGCTTCAAATGGAAGATTTATCTCTGGCTTATTTCCCTGGTTATAGGCCTTACTTTCCTTAAAATAATTGGTAATTTCGGTGATTTGTTCTGCATATTTTTTGTTTGGTTTTAGCCCAGGGTCTTCACCAAGCCACCAACGTCCTCTGGTAAAGCTACTAGGCCAATTCATATGAATACCCTCATCGGTTTTTACTGCAGCATCTTCCCAATTCCAAGCATCAAATTGAACCACCGATGAGCTGCCAGAAATACGACCGCCACGTGGTGTAATTTGCCCCAAAAGTACACCGTTAGGGCGCATGGATTCAACCACCTTAGATTCAGCATTATAAGCAATTAAACTTCTAATGTGTGGATTCCAGGTGCCCAATTCGGCATCGTCGTCTGATGCTTTTACGGCATCAATTTCAACAAGTCCCAAAGTGGTATTTGGAATTATAAACCCAGGGTAAACATGTTTGCCATTGGCATTTATAACATCCATACCCTCTAAATCTATTTTAGCAACAGATTTATCTGCAACCGTATGGAGTTTTCCGTTTTTAACAATAATAATGCTTTCATCAATAACGTTGCCGTTGCCAATATGTGCTGTTGCACCTACAATAGCAAAATCCTTGGTTTGTTTAGCCGCCGGTGTTTGTTGTGCCATGACTATTGAAACACACAACATGATAATTAGTGAAAATGATAGTTTTAAATTTTTCATTGTGATAAATTTTTAGTGTTGGTGTTCGTTATCCATGGAATCGCAGTGTAAAAACACTTTCTCTTTCTTTTTGATAGGTTGCGTTTTCAAGCCTTTGTTTTTGGCTTGCATCATCATATTAATAAGGGTGCTTTTTTCGTCTTTTATTTTTTTGCGTTTTTCTTTATCTTTTTCCAAATCAAAATAAACGGCACCTTCAATAAGGGTTTTTTCGGCTTTGGCGTAAACGGAAAGCGGGTGGTCTGACCACAATACAACATCGGCATCTTTCCCAACTTTAATACTGCCAACGCGATCATCGATATGCAAAAGTTTTGCAGGGTTTAGCGTTACAAACTTCCAAGCCTCTTCTTCGCTGATGCCACCATATTTTACAGATTTTGCTGCTTCTTGGTTTAACCGGCGCGACATTTCACCATCATCGCTATTAATAGCCACCGTAACACCTGCATTGTGCATTATGGCTGCGTTATACGGAATGGCATCGTTAACCTCGTATTTGTACGCCCACCAATCGCTAAACGTGGAACCGCCAACACCGTGGGCTTTCATTTTATCGGCTACTTTATAGCCTTCCAGAATATGTGTAAAAGTGTTGATGTTAAAGTTGAATTTTTCGGCAACTTTCATAAGCATATTTATTTCGCTTTGTACGTAAGAATGACAAGAGATAAAACGTTCTTTGTTTAATATTTCTGCCAAAACTTCCAATTCTATATCCTTTCTATAAGGTTTGCCACTTTTCTTTAAAACATCATATTCCTTGGCCCTGGTAAAATAATCCATATAAACCTGCTCAACGCCCATACGCGATTGCGGAAAACGGACATTGGTTCGGGCCCGGGTTTGTTTAACATTTTCACCGAGTGCGAATTTGATGAATTTCGGACTGTTTTCATAGATAAGATTATCTGCCGATTCGCCCCATTTTAATTTGATAATGGCCGACCGACCACCAATGGGATTTGCAGAACCATGTAATATTTGAATGGAAGTAACCCCACCGGCAAGATTTCTGTAAATGCTAACATCGGTCTCGTCGATTGCGTCTTCAATACTCACTTCGGCCGATGAATTTTGTCCGCCTTCATTCACCGATGAGGTGGCAATATGCGAGTGTTCATCAATAATTCCTGCGGTTAAATGCTTGCCTGTGGCATCGATAACTTTGGCATTTCTATCGGATAGGTTTTGACCGATTTTTGCGATTTTCCCGTTTTTAATCAACACATCGGTGTTTTGTAAAATACCATCTTTTTCGTTGGTCCAAACGGTAGCATTTTTAAATAGTAGGGTTTCGGCCTTTGGTAATGTTTCAAATCCATAAGAATTATTAGGATAAGTAACCGGTAGCACCATTTCTGATGCTTTCTCTTTTTTTGATTTTTCAGTTGTAGTCGATTCCTTTTCAATATGTTTCGCATAAAAAGGAAGTTCATTTCCGCTAGGTAAAATGGCTTTTCCGTTTAGGTTTTTGTTGGCATCGATAGTGGCTGCAATTCTTATAAATTCCTGTTTTGTAGAATCGGCAGTTGTAAAAGCAATATGAACCCAATCGTTGCTGTACTTTATTTTAGAACCACGGGTTTTTTCAGCCGATGTAATTTTAGATTTAGGCTTTTTCAATTCGCCGCTAATGTTCATTTTAAAAGGCGTTCCGGTTATAGAAAACTCATAATCACCAGTAATATCTTTGATGTTCATATTTTCAATAACGTTCTGTTTTCCTTGAACCCAATTTTCAAAGAGTTTCGTTTTCTTGTCAAAAATATCGCCAGAAGTAATTAAAAAATTGGCCTGACTTCCGTTTTTAAGTGAGCCAATTATATTAGATTTTCCTAATAATTGCGCAGGAATCGTTGTTAAGGCTTCCAATGCTTTTTCTTTGGAAAGTCCATATTCAATCGCTTTTAATAGATTGGATTTAAAATCTTTAGGCGATTTTAAATCGTGGGTCGTTAAAGCAAAATTGATGTTGTTTTCGGCCAGAATTTTTGGATTGGCAGGTTTTTGATTCCATGCTCTCATATCTCCTAACGATAGTGTTGATGCTAAAAAAGGATCTTCAACATCGTAAGCTTTTGGGAAATTAATAGGAATAATTAGTGCTGCATTTGTTGCTTTTACTTCGTTAATACGCTCGTATTCATCGCCGCCACCCACAATTACATATTGCACGTTGTGAGCATCACCAACCTTATCGGCTCTTAAAATATTGGCGCGACTTCCAGCATCGAAGATTTGAACTAAACTTTGATTGCGGTTTAAAGCTTCAAGCGATAAATCTTTGGTTTTGCTCAATCCTTTTGCATACCAATCGGCATCTAAATACATTTGACGCAACAATGCCATAGAACCCATTATGGAACTTGGATAGGCCTGACTGGAGGTTACGCTTTTTCTAAAAGATAAATACTGCCCCGAGTTCGCAGCCAAAACCCTTGTTTCGTTACCATCATTTTCATTGAGCGCTACAAGCGTTCCGCTCCCTCTAACAATGCCATCTTGAATGTGTGTGTTTACAACGCCAAAACCAGCTTTAATAAGTTCGGAAGCCGATTTCGAATCATATTTAAAAACCTTGATCGCTTTGTTTTCGGGCATCACGTGGTCGTTCCAATAATACCCTGTTCGGCTTGCATCGTATTGGGCTGTTCTGCTATTACTTGACGAACGTTTAGGTTTTTCGACACCAAAACTAGAGTACATATCAATAAAAGATGGATAAATACTTTTACCCGAAACATCAATAGTTACGGTGTTTTCAGGGATATTAACTGAGGTGCCGGTGGCAACTACTTTACCATCGCGAATAAGCAAGGTGCCTTTATTGATAACCTCTTTGGGCGTTACATAAATTGTGGCATTGGTAAATGCGGTGAAGTTGGTGTTTTTTGCTTTTACGCCATCATTTTTAGGAAAATAATCTTGCGACAAAACAGACAAACTACACAACAGCGTCAGAATTAAAAACTGCTTTTTTATCATTATTACGGTTAGTTAATAGTTTAATTTCTAAAGATATAAATTAAGAAGATAGTTGTGGCGTATTAAGAATTTTTTAACATTATCACAAGGTAGCGTCTTCAAAATAATTAACCAATAAGGCCACAACGTAGTTGTAACTTTCCATCCCTTTGCTTTGGTTGTTAACTTTTAAAAAATTGCCGTAAAAAAGCTTAAACAAAGGCTCGGTTGGGTTTTGGTGTGCTTCCCAAAATAAACGGACTTCCTCATAATTTTTTAAAATACCAATATTTACATCGGCAACAATAGTTTCGTACAAGGCTTCATCGCGTCGGTAAATTTCATTCAAACAAAACCGCAGTCCAAAAGTGTAACCCGAGTATTTAAAATAAATATCGTCGTTATTAATAGTGGCTAAAAATCCAATAAAATTGGCTTCATTTTCGGCGGCATAGCCCAACTGATGTGCAATTTCGTGCGCCGTAGTGGTGGGGAATTTATAAACCGGAATCAAGCCATCCACCTGCGCTTCGTTGGTTAACGGATTCAAATAACCGCTAAAACCCATATACGTTAGCGGATAGCTAAACAACGATTTTTTAACACTTTTTGGGTGATATTCCAAATGCGGAAACGTCTCTTTCAAATGGTCGTAACCATTTTGTGTGCGCTTAAAAATTTCAGGTTTTCTATACGGCACCGCCACCCTTACGGTATCATTACCAGTTATTTTTAAATGATAGGCGTTCGATTTTTCAATCAGTTTTTTAGTCACCACAACCAACTGTTCAGTGGTGTAATCGTGGTTTAATTTTAGGTTTTTATGTAAGGGCAGTCGGTAATAATTCAACCCCCAAAGCAGATGAAATGCAAAATAAAAAATCGATAAAACAGCCCCCACATCAACCAACCACCGCTTGGTATCCTTTCGCAATCGCTTCCTGTTTTTAAACAGCCATCGCACCGCATAAATAATGGCAAATGCATAAATAAAATCGCCAAACGAAAACGGCAACCAACCCAAAACATACCTAAAAATTTTCGAAATAAAAGGGTACAAACCATTGCTGTAATAGGCCTCAACAAATTCCGGATTATTTGATAATAATTTGATAAAAAAATACTGCGGAATCAATAAAAGTGCAATTAACGTTTTCTTATTCTTTAGCATCTTTCAAAAGTACATGAAATTTTTTATTTGAAAATTTACAAAGACAAATGAAAGAATTATATGGACTAACAAAGTGGTTACTGAGGTGAAACTAAATTTTGTACTTTTTTAAACAAAATTTAGTTTTTTACAGAAGAAAAAGTAATAAAAATTTGTACCCAACGGCAGTTGTTTAAGTGTTAAGGTTTCTTCCTGCTTTCCGTTATATCTTTTTAAAAACGTCATTGCGAGGAGTAAGCGACGTGGCAATCTGCCAATATTAAGTTTGCCTGTGTTGTAGCTCTATTTTGTTTTTAAAAAGGATGCCACTGCAATCAGGAGTAGCTGCCAAAGCCTGTCTTTATTTGCTTAGTTTGTAAGACCTGTCAGGTTTCTAAAACCTGACAGGTCTTTTCAAAAAAACCGGCAAGGTATTCCGGTTCGCTATTCGTATCTTTGAGGCTTTAAAAACAAAAACCAATGAGCTCAGAAATAAGACAACTCCAACCACAACAACTTTGGAATAAATTCGCCGATTTAAATGCCGTACCACGACCCTCGAAAAAAGAAGAACGCGTTATCGCATTTATGAAAGACTTTGGTAAAAACCTCGGCTTGGAAACCATCGAGGACGAAGTGGGCAACGTGATTATTAAAAAGCCGGCAACCCCAGGAATGGAAGACCGGGTAACCATTGTGATGCAATCGCATTTGGATATGGTGCACCAAAAAAATAACGACACCGATTTCGATTTTGATACCCAGGGTATCGAGATGTTTGTTGAGGGCGATTGGGTAAAAGCCAAAGGCACCACGTTGGGGGCCGATAACGGTTTGGGCGTTGCCACCATAATGGCCATTTTAGAAAGCACCGATATTCCGCATCCAGCCATTGAAGCTTTGTTTACCATTGATGAGGAAACAGGTATGACGGGCGCCATGGGATTAAAAGGCGGATTGCTTACTGGCGAAATACTTTTAAATCTGGACACCGAAGAAGATGACGAAATAGGCGTGGGTTGTGCCGGTGGAGTAGATGTTACCGCAACCAGAACCTACAACGAAGAAGAAACGCCAGAGTTTAAAATAGGCTACGAAATTAATGTGAAAGGTTTACAAGGCGGCCATTCGGGAATGCAAATCCATGAAGGATTGGGTAATGCCAATAAATTGATGAATAGGGTGCTGTTTGATGGTTTTGAGAATTACGGGTTGCGCATTTCAGAAATTGATGGTGGCAGTTTACGCAATGCCATTCCGCGAGAGAGTAAAGCCATTGTTGCTATTGACGCGATTCATGAGGATGCCTTTGTGTTGGAGATGAAACAACATGCCGAAACCATAAAAAAAGAGCTTAAAACCATGGAGCCCGATTTAGAAATTACCGTTTCTAAAACTAATACACCACAAAAAATTATGGATTTGGGCGTTCAAGAAGGTTTAACACGGGCTTTGTATGCAGCCTTAAATGGCGTGTACCGCATGAGTGCCGATATACCCGATTTGGTGGAAACCTCAAATAACATCGCACGTGTTATTGTAAAAGACGGTCACATTAAAATAGGCTGTTTAACACGTAGTTCGGTGGAAAGTTCAAAACTCGATTTAGCAAACACCCTACGCGCTACCTTTGAATTAACAGGTTGCGAAGTGGAATTTTCGGGCGATTATCCGGGTTGGACACCCAATATGGATTCTGCCATTTTAAAAGTAATGACAAAGCTGTACGAAGATTTAAACGGCGAAAAACCACATGTAGCGGCTTGTCATGCTGGATTGGAATGTGGTATTCTCGGGCAAAATTACCCAGAGATGGATATGATTAGTTTTGGGCCCAATATAAAAGGCGCACATTCACCCGATGAGCGTGCCCAAATATCATCGGCTCAAAAATATTGGAGATTTGTTTTGGAGATTTTAAAGGCGATACCTAAAAAATAAAATATTAACTTTGAAGAACTAGGCTAGTGCTTTTCATAGGAGCCATTGTTGGGTGTAGTTTTTATTCGGTTATTCTTTTTTTCAAATCCATTCGTTCGTGTAAAATTCTCGTTATTTCGATTGGATTTACTTCTGATTTTCGATAGAATATTACGTGTCGGTTTGCTTTTAATCCGAAAAGTTCAGGTTTAATTCCGTCATAGTTATTTCCTAATTCTGGATTATTAGCAATGTCTTGGCAAATATCCAGAAGCATATCGTAATATCTATCAGCTTGATTTTCCGACCAATTTTCGAGCGTATATTCCCAAATTCCATTCAAGTCAGCTACGGCTTTGTTGGTCAATTCATATTTAGCCATTCTTTCTGCGTTTAGCTTTTAATTCCTCAAGATTTTTTTTTGGGTCAAAATCGTGAGCAATTCCGCTATCAATTCCTTCTTGAATAGCATTTCTTAACGCAATTACTTTACTTTCCTCATTTTCCAAAAGTCGAAGTCCAGCTCTGATTACTTCGCTTACATTTTTGTATCGTCCAGCAGAAACTTGGGTTTGTACGAACTGGTCAAAATAATTTCCGAGCGATATTGATGTATTTTTCATTTCTTTTTAATTTTACTCAAATATACCAAAATTTGGTAAAAAATTCAAATTTGCAGATTTTCGCTCAAATTACACCCAACGGCTCTGTATAAGAATAGTAGGGCTGAAAACAGTCGTAAACCATTCGGTTGTACACAAGCCGAATTTTTAAATTTCTATGTTTATCTTTCTTTGTAAATATAACCAAATTTAAAAATTTGGCGACCTTGCAAAAATGCTTTTGCCTTTCGGTTAAGCACTCATTGCCCTATTATTTTTATACTTTGTTGTGCGGCGTTTTTTCTCACATCACGTCAATTAGTTTATCCGATAAAATATTAATATTTTCTTCATCTTTTGCAACATTGTCAATTATTTCTAAATATTTATTTTCAAGTTCTGTATTATCGAAAATTAACTCATCATTTTCGTAAATCCATTGCATTTTGTTTTTTTCAAGGAAATCAACAAGTTCAATTAAGTTTTCGCTATATGAAAGGTGGGATTTAATAAACGGCTTAAAAATGGGCATTTGAATTGAATCTTGTTTTGTAATTCCTTTCATTACTCCTTTCAAAGTCTGGTTTTCTTTCGGAATATTTTTAAAAAGGTCAGCAATAATTGAAATTCTATTCTCAAAATGTTTTTTATATTTTATTGATTGAGATTTATAATTTTCCAATACACCAATTTGGTAATCATATTCATTCGAGTTTTTGAGAACTCCATAATCTAAAATTCTTGGACTCATAACTGAATCATAAGAACTTTGCCAATCAATCATTACAGCGTTATTAATTCGAGTGAACTTTCGCAGATTGATATAAACTTCCTGTTCATTACCTGTACTATTCCTTATCAATTTTGACAATCCATCATCAACATTTGTAGAATGTTCTTTAAAAGCTGTGACTACATCTTCCTCATTGTTGATTTTGCCTTTTAATTCCGAAACTGAATTTGAAATAGCTTCAACCCCTTCGGATTTTTCTTTGCTTATTTCTCCAATTTCTGTAATCATCCCAAAAGTCATAAAAACTAAAACAATATTAAATGTATATGTACCAGCAAATTTTTTCTTGCCACGAATTAACCAAACTATAAATGCAATAATTAAAGGAATTAATCCCGCTGTTACAATTGAACCAGCCAAATAGCCCAAACTAAATGCATTAATTCCATCTTTTCTTAAAAAAAATAAAGCTGAAATTCCGATTATGATTAAAGCGAAAATCCAGTTTACTTTTGATAATTTAAAAGAGTGTTTTTGTTCTTCCATAATTTTTTCTCAAATGACGCACAACAATTATATATAATTAATATTAATTATATACTTATTATGTGCCTATTAAGTTATTGCACTAATAAATGCTGTAAACGAAATTATATTTTTTTTCTGACAAAATCAAAATTAGTAAATTGAAATAAACAGATTTTTACGTGGTAACGGAAGTTATCTAGACTTTTTGCAAAATTATTATGGCACAGGGTCGTACCCAGAGCCGCCCCAAGGATGGCAACTAAATATGCGTTTTATAGCTAACCAACCGCCTTTAAAAAGCCCGTGTTTTTGCAGGGCTTCTTTGGAGTAGTGCGAACAGGTGGGTTGAAATCTACAGGTGGCAGGCGTTAATGGCGATATCAGGGTTTGATACACTTTTATTAAAAACAAAAACGGTGCTATGAGTAGTTTTTTCATCTGTCATTCCTGAGAAGGCAGGAATTTTTTTAATTGAAACTTGATTTTTATAAAATGGATTCCTGCCTTCGCAGGAATAACAAAACAGTTTAGCTGTTAAGTCGAAATAAAATAAGCAGCTTAACAACAAACGACTAAGCGACGAACAACTTAACTAATTAACAGAAAACGTTGTGCCGTCTTTACCGTCTTTTAGTTGAATGCCAACAGCGGCTAATTCGTCTCTAATTTTATCTGATAAAGCAAAATCTTTATTCGCTCTGGCTTCTTGTCGTAATTTAATCAACACATCTACGGCACCCGATAGTTTATCGGTTCCGGAGTCATTTTTTGTTATGTTTTCTAAGCCTAAAACATCAAAAACAAAGGCATTTATCGTGTCTTTTAAAGTGGTTAAGTCCTCAGCGTTTATAGTTTCTGAGCCTTCTTTTATTTGATTGATGTATTTAGCGGCTTCAAACAAGTGGGCGATTAAAATGGGCGAATTAAAATCGTCGTTCATCGCATCGTAACATTTTTGTTTCCAAGCATTAATATCAATCGACGAGGTTTTTGATGGTTTTAATTCGTCTAATAAATTCACGGCATCCATTAATCTGAAAAAGCCTTTTTCGCTGGCTAATAAACCGGCATCGGTTAAATCTAAAACACTGCGGTACGACGATTGTGCATTAAAAAAACGAATGACACTTGGTGCATAGGCTTTACTGAAAATGCTGTTGTTTCCAGACAGTAATTCATCCGGATTAATGGTGTTTCCGGTAGATTTAGACATGCGTTGTCCGTTCATTTCCAGCATGTTGGCGTGCATCCAATAATTTACGGGGGGCTTCCCTTTTGCCGCTTCGTTCTGTGCAATTTCACATTCGTGATGCGGAAATTTTAAATCCATACCACCACCGTGAATATCAAATTGTTCGCCTAAATATTTGGTACTCATTGCTGTACACTCTAAGTGCCAACCGGGAAAACCATCGCTCCAAGGCGAAGGCCAACGCATAATATGCTGTGGTTCGGCTTTTTTCCAAAGGGCAAAATCTTGCGGGTTTTTTTTATCGGTTTGACCGTCCAATTCACGGGTGTTATGAATTAAATCTTCAAGTTTCCGTTTGCTTAAAACACCGTAATGGTTGGTTTCGTTGTATTTGTGCACATCAAAATACACTGAGCCATTTACGACATAAGCAAAACCATTGTCTATAATTGTTTCAATTAGCTCAATTTGCTCAATAATATGGCCTGTAGCCGTAGGTTCAATACTTGGTGGTAAAAAATTGAATTTTCTGAGTACGTTATGAAAATCTACCGTGTAGCGCTGTACCACTTCCATCGGTTCAATTTGCTCTAAACGTGCTTTTTTAGTGATTTTATCTTCGCCTTCGTCAGCATCATTTTCCAAATGGCCCGCATCGGTAATATTACGTACGTAACGCACTTTATAGCCCAAATGCTTTAAGTATCTAAAAACCATATCAAAAGACATAAAGGTTCTTACATTGCCCAAATGTACATTGCTGTAAACCGTTGGCCCACAAACGTACATGCCTACGTATCCTTCGTTAATGGGTTTGAAGGTTTCTTTTTTTCCGGAAAGTGAGTTGTATAGTTTAATTTGTTGTTTTTTGTAGAGTTGCATTACCGTTATTTGTTTAGCTGTTTGTTGTTGAGTTGATTAGGTTACGTTTTAAGAAAATGATTTCGTAATGCGTTGATTTTATTGGTTATCGATTCAACTTCAAATCTAATATTTTTATAGTTTTCTTCTGAAATAAATTCTAATTCTTTTGAAATTATAGCTTGATTTAATAATTCGAGAGCAGAACTGTAAGCCATAGTCATAAAATGAGCTTTGTCTTTATTTGTTAATCTTGCTGTTCCTTCGGCAATATTTGATGAAACTGAAACAGAGCATCGTCTCATTTGAGAGATTAAACCAAATTTTTCTTCTGAAGGATATAAATCTGTTACTTTATAAGTTTTAACAGCCAATTTAATAGCTTCTTTCCAAACTTCTAATTTTTCAAACGAATACGTATGCATGCGTGTGTTGTTGAGTTGTTTGTCGTTAAGTTGTAATAAGCTCATTGTCGTTTATCTTCGACTTTACAGCAAACGACTTTACGACTTACTAAAATTTAGTATCCAGTTTTATGTAATCTAAAAACTCCCTACGGGTAGCATCTTCTTTAAACTTACCTCCAAATTCTGAAGTTACCGTGCTACTTTCAATATCTCTAATCCCTCTTGAGTTAACACATAAATGTTTGGCATCAATAACACAAGCTACATCTTTGGTGTTTAAAACTTCCTGCAATTCTTTTACAACTTGAATGGTTAAGCGCTCTTGAACTTGCGGACGTTTTGCAAAATAATCGACAATACGGTTCATTTTTGATAGTCCAACCACTGTGCCGTTTGAAATATAAGCAATGTGTGCTTTCCCAACAATGGGTAATAAATGATGTTCGCAGGTTGAATACACCGTAATATTTTTTTCAACAAGCATTTCGCCGTATTTGTATTTGTTTTTGAAGGTTGACGCATTTGGTTTTTTCTTAGGATCTAAGCCTCCAAAAATTTCTTTAACAAACATTTTTGCCACCCGATTTGGTGTGCCGTTTAAACTATCGTCGCTTAAATCTAAGCCCAAAGTTTCCATAATATGGCGCACGTCGTCTTTTATGATGTCTATTTTTTCTTCGTTTGAAAGTTTAAAAGCATCATGGCGCATTGGCGTATTTGATGAAGTTCCAATATGATCGTCTCCTAAAGATTCTAATTCTTCTATTTTATTTTCAATTTTCACCGGTTTAATTTTTTTTAATTCTTTAATAATAGACTAATTAAAAAAATGAGAACATGTGTAATCACTGCGTTCTCTCATTACAAAATTTTAAAAGCTCCATTTAGGAAATTTTCTTTTTAAAATTTATTAATGTTCGTTTCATCAGTTAAAAAAATCTTATTTATAAGTCTGCAAAGATAAACAAAACACTTTTGTTATGTTTTGTATTAACAAACAATTAATCATCTGGGTTTAGTCTATTTTTTAAGTGCTTAATTACATTTAAATAAAAAAGCTTGAATGTATTAAATTCAAGCTTTTAAAAAATAGATTTATATTTTTTATATGTTAAAACTCAACGATAAGGTTAAGTTGGAATTTGTTCTATCAACCAAAGCGGCATCGGTTAAACCAACACTGTAAAGTTGGGTTTCGTTCGTTCTGTTGGACTGATCGTAAGTGATATCTAATTTTGTGTTTCCAAAGTTATACCCAACACCAAAGGAATAACCGGTTAAATCGCCAACCGTAACACCGTTTTTGTATGGGCTTTCTTCAAAACGATAACCGCCACGGAAACTAAACTGTTTGTGCTTGTATTCGCCACCCAATCGATAGGTTGCAGCATCGGTAAGCATATTGTTAATGTTGTTGTTTACATTGGTATAATCGTTTTCCGGTTTAAACTTTGTGCTGCTGTAATCTTTACGCGAATAATCGAAACTTATTAAACCTTGACGCCCAAAAACATAGGCTAAACTACCTGTAAATTTTGATGGTGTTTGTAATTTGTATTGCGGGTAGATGTTTATTATTTGAGGGTTTACTACTTGGGTTTCGTTAGTGCCACCTTCATCCCTTACGGTTGCTAAATATTGCGTGGTTTCTTCTTCAATGGTGTACCATGTTGGAGAATCATAAGTGATGCCCAGCCTAAATTCTGGACTTAGTTTTAAAATACCACCCAATTGAAAAGAGAAGCCATTTCCTCTGGTAGATAACGTGTTTTCAAATTCAATATCATTTATTATAGAACCTGGATTAGCATTGTCTTCAAACAATAGGGTAGAGCGTTGGTAATCTATAAAATGTGAATTTAAGTTTAAACCTAAATACAAATTGTCTTCATACTGAGCCGCCATATTAAAGGTTAGTTTGCCATTGTAACCCATTGAAGTATAAGTGTAATCGTGGTTAAAATCACCGTTTGCTAAATTTGAAAAGTAAGTTGTATTGGCATCGTTGTTGATATCGTCCGGTTCTAAGATATAAGACTCAAAACCTAAAAAGGCTTGTTGATGTGCAAACCCATAAACATTGCCAATATCTCTGTAAGCATCGGTAAGCGATTCGCCATCTAAGGCCGAAATTTCATCCAACCTTAAGCCATCGGCATAGTTTAAAAAATATAGGTCTATCGATTGGTTGTTCGTGTTTGTTCCAAAGGCAAACCAACTGTTGTCAAAATCATTGGTTTTTTCGTAAGCAATACCCATTGTGAATTTCCGCCAAGGCGAATTGTTTCTACTAGCAAAAACAAAAACGGCACCACCTTGATTGATATCAAAATTGGAATCGTTGGTGCTCCCTGAGCCATTAAAATATTGTGTATCGTTGGTTGTCTCTAAAGTAGATAATGTAAATGAAGCATGACTGCTACTAAACACTGCTGATCCCGCAGGGTTTAAACTCACGGCACTCATATCGCCACCAAGTGCACCAAAAGCACCGCTTAAAGCTCTAAAACGAGCTGTTCCTTGAATGTTGTCTTGCGAATAACGTAAAGCATCTGTTATGTCTTGAGCGTATAATGTAGACATAGATAGGATACCTATGAATAGTAAATGTAACTTTTTCATATCTATTGAATTTTTTCTTTTTTTTTAGATTTTATCCGCGTCTTCCTCTTGATGAACCGCCCGAACTTCTGCTGGTGCCACTAGAGCTTCTGCTACTTGAAGAAGACCTTGTAGTCGTTCCAGAACTTCTGCGACTAGAAGATGATGATCTTATAGCAGAGGAATTTGAACTTCTTCTACTTGTTCCAGAGTTATAATTGCTTGAAGGTCTGGTTGAGGTCCTGTTTCTTCTAACTGCAGGAGTAGACGATCTTGTTGTTGAATTTCTTGCCGGAGCTGCTGTAGAGCGTCGTCTAACCACATTCGTGCCTACGCGCGAGTTTGTTGAGTTATTTCTATTTATAGTTGAGGTTGAACTGCCTCTTCTTGAATTGTAATATCTTGAATTGGTCGAATTAATACTACTTGACCGGTTTGAAAGACTACCGCGTCTGCTGGCATTATACGCTAAACCTCGGTTGTAGTAGCGATTGTTTCCGTAATATCTGTAGTTTCTATAGGGGTAACCATAATAGCGGTAGCCGTATCTATAAGGATTGTAAAAGCCACCATACAAACCGCCAATATAAAAAGAAGGGTGCCAGTAAGAGTCATAATAACCATAATTACGCCATCCATTATAGCGCCAATGGTTATAATACGGTCTGTGCCACCAATAATTATGCCCATAGCTCGGATAAATATTTATCGATATTTCGCTGATATCCTGTCCCCAACCCGCATAGCCTTGATAGTTGTTATTAATGGAGTCGTTTTCAACATAATTATTGCCTACATAAGAATCGATATCTGTAAACACCTCATCGTTTGCCATATTTTCATACTCTAAAGCTTTGGTTTTAAAGTAGTTTTGGTAATAGTTGTTTTGCTGATTGTCATTAACCGCTACAACAGCTTGCTCTTCCTGTACAGGTTGTTCTACGGTGCCGTAAATACCATCATTGTCAACGCCTACATATTGATAAGAACCACACGATGATAAACCAACTAGCAAAACTAAGCTTGCTAAAATTGGTATTTTTTTATTAAGGTAGTTATTAAATTGCATATCTCCAGAATTTTATTGTTGAACATAACAAAAATAGTTAGTTTTGCCGAACTATTTCTTTTATTTAACATAATCACAATATTTGTGCCAAAACATTAATATGAGTAAAAAATTAACGAGTAGAGCAGCGGATTATTCAAAATGGTATAACGAACTTGTTGTTAAGGCTGATTTAGCAGAGAATTCTGCGGTGAGAGGTTGTATGGTTATTAAACCGTATGGTTATGCGATTTGGGAGAAAATGCAAGCGGAGTTGGATAAAATGTTTAAGGAAACAGGGCATCAAAATGCTTATTTTCCGCTATTTGTGCCAAAAAGTTTGTTTGAAGCTGAAGAAAAAAATGCTGAAGGTTTTGCAAAAGAATGTGCTATTGTGACGCATTATAGACTTCAAAATGACCCTGATAAACCGGGAAAATTGAGAGTTGACCCAGAGGCAAAATTAGAAGAAGAGTTAATTGTAAGGCCAACAAGTGAAGCTATTATTTGGAATACGTATAGAGGTTGGATTCAATCTTACAGGGATTTACCTTTGTTAATAAATCAATGGGCCAATGTGGTGCGTTGGGAAATGCGAACCCGTTTGTTTTTGCGCACAGCCGAATTTTTATGGCAAGAAGGACATACAGCACACGAAACCAAACAAGAAGCTTTGGATGAAGCAGCGTTAATGAATAATGTATATGCCACTTTTGTTGAGAAATTTATGGCGATCCCTGTTATACAAGGTTTAAAAACAGAGAGCGAACGTTTTGCGGGCGCCGAGGAAACCTTTTGTATTGAGGCTTTAATGCAAGACGGGAAAGCCTTACAAGCCGGAACGTCACATTTTTTAGGTCAGAATTTTGCCAAAGCGTTTGATGTTAAGTTTGCTAATAGAGAAGGTAAACAAGACTATGTTTGGGCGACTTCATGGGGCGTTTCCACGCGATTAATGGGTGCATTAATTATGACGCACAGTGATGATAACGGGTTGGTATTGCCTCCTAGTTTGGCACCAAACCAAGTTGTAATTGTTCCTATTTATAAAAGTGAAGAGCAATTGGAAGCAATCACTAATGTGGTAAATGGCATTATGGGAGATTTGCGTGCAAAAGGAATTACTGTAAAGTTTGACAATAGAACAACTCACAGACCTGGAGCTAAATTTGCACAGCACGAATTACAAGGTGTACCCTTAAGGATAGCCATTGGTGCAAGAGATTTAGAAAACGGAACCGTTGAGTTGGCAAGACGAGATACCTTAACCAAGGAAACCATTGCATTAAGTGAATTAACCGAAAGGGTTGAAGGCTTAATGACCGAAATTCAAGAATCTTTATTTAATAAAGCTTTGGATTTTAGAAACAATCACATCACAGAAGTTGACACTTTTGAGGACTTTAAAACCGTTTTAGAAACTAAAACGGGCTTTATTTCTGCGCATTGGGATGGTACAATAGAGACAGAAGATAAAATAAAAGAACTCACAAAGGCGACTATAAGATGTATACCGTTGGATTCTAAGGATGAAGAAGGGGTTTGTGTGTATAGCGGAAAGCCTTCAAAACGTAGAGTATTGTTCGCGAAAGCGTATTAAATAAAATTTTTTAAAAAAAGTTTATTTAGGTATTGCAAGAGTGGAAAATAGTTGTATTTTTGCATCCGCAATGGAAAACATTGTGAGTTATTTGAAAGGTATTGCAAGTTTAAGTATAAGTGCTTATATTTGCGCACTCAAAAACAAATGGCCCGTTCGTCTATCGGCTAGGACGCCAGGTTTTCATCCTGGTAAGAGGGGTTCGATTCCCCTACGGGCTACAATATTTTATTAATAGAAAGAAACAAAATGGCAAATCATAAGTCAGCATTAAAAAGAATTAGAAGTAACGAAGCGAAACGTTTGGTTAACAGATATCAGCATAAAACAACACGTAGTGCTATTAAAAAGTTACGTGAGTTAACAGATAAGAAAGAAGCTGAAAAGTTGTTTCCTACTGTAGTTTCTATGTTAGATAAATTAGCAAAGAAAAATGTAATACACGCTAACAAAGCGGCTAATTTAAAGTCTGGTTTGGCAAAACACGTTGCAGCCCTTTAATTAGATTTAAAGTATAATAATATTTGAAAGCTTCTCAGAAATGAGAAGCTTTTTTTATGGAATTTTTTAAGGATGTTATAGTGTAAAAAGAATTTTAAAGATATAAATTTGCAATCATTAGAAGTTATTCAATCTTATAATTACAAACCTTTGGAAAATAAAAACGCCATTTTATTAATAGATAAAATTCTTAAAAACCTTGACGAAACAGGTTTTGATACAGTTACACTAATAGACGATATTAAAGCGTTAAGAACCTTTGCTTTAGAGGAACAAATCCCTTTGGTAGTTAAGGTACTTAGGTTATCTTACGAGCATATTGAAGCCAACAACTCATTCTATATACCAATTCCGAATGATGACCCCATAGAAGAAGAAGTTGCGGTTGAAACCACGGATGCCACTCCGGTTGAGAGTTTTAAATATTTAATTTCGCTTATAAGAAACTTAAACAATAAATCGAATATTGCAGATTTAAAAGAGTACAGGGATCTTTTGAATGGTTATTGATTTTATTTTTAAAATCACCATTTACTCTTTACATATTTTGCCATGGATGACTATGGATTCTTCTTTAAGTTTTAAAGTGGAACGGTAGAAGAAACAGCGGCCTTCAATTTTAATTTTTTCGACCAAAACACCACCGTTATCATTAATGAATTTTTGATAATCTTTAAGGTTGGTTTTTGCTGAATTAAAGGTAGCAATATACGTGCAATTGTCTATCCAATTAATTGTAACATGTAATTTGTTGGGTATGTCCATGGCTTCCAATTCCTTTGGTTTTTCTATTAAAATTTCTGTTTGCTGATGGCCTCGGCGTATTATTTTGGATACAGATGGTAAGGGGTTTTCAATAGTCATTATAAATGTTCCATTCTTAAAATCTCGACATTCTAAATTTTGACTAGCGGCATTTATACTTAAAAGGAATGCTAGAATTAATAATGTGGTTTTCATGCTTTTTGGTTAGTTGATTGGAACAAGATAATACATTTCATTTTTTAACATTCAGCCTGAAGTTTTATAAAAAACATTAAAATTAGTTGCTAACCCGCGTTAGCGATAGTAGCCCTTCGACAAGCTCAGGATAAACTCATCCTTTTTTTTGAAAGAAAGAAATGGCACTTTGTTTAGAACAAAAACTTAACAGATAGCAACAGTCGTCCTTCCTATGCTTTGACGAAAAAAAAGATATAGCGGATAGCGCGACCTCCCGACAGCTCCCGATGGCCATCGGGAGCTGTCGGGAGTGTAACGCCATAAAAAAGCCCTAACTGTTACATTAAGGCTTTTGAATTTTTATGTGTTTTGGGAATTATCCGTTCATCGAAATCAAGAACTCCTCGTTGTTTCTAGTTTGTTTGAAACGCTCGTTAATAAATTCCATGGCTTCAACAGGGTTCATGTCTGCAAGATATTTGCGCATGACCCACATACGTTGAATGGTGTTGTCGTCCAATAGAATATCATCGCGACGAGTGCTTGACGATGTTAAATCGATAGCAGGGAAAATTCTGCGGTTAGATATTTTTCTATCCAATTGCAGCTCCATATTACCGGTGCCCTTGAATTCTTCGAAGATTACCTCGTCCATTTTAGAGCCTGTTTCGGTAAGCGCTGTTGCGATAATGGTTAACGAGCCGCCGTTTTCAATATTACGTGCTGCACCAAAAAAGCGTTTTGGTTTGTGTAGTGCGTTGGCATCAACACCACCACTTAGTATTTTTCCAGAGGCTGGTTGCACGGTATTGTATGCTCGCGCCAAACGTGTAATGGAATCTAATAGAATCACCACATCGTGCCCGCATTCAACCAATCGTTTTGCTTTTTCTAAAACGATGTTTGCAATTTTTACGTGTTCGTGCGCTTCCTTATCAAAGGTTGAAGCAATCACCTCGCCACGTACATTACGTTGCATATCGGTAACTTCTTCTGGGCGCTCATCAATCAATAAAATCATTTGGTACACTTCCGGATGATTTGCCGCAATAGCATTCGCCACGTCTTTTAATAACATGGTTTTACCTGTTTTTGGTTGCGATACAATCATACCACGTTGCCCTTTGCCAATGGGTGCAAACAAGTCCATGATGCGTGTTGAAATGGTACTTTGTTTTTCGGCTATATTAAATTTTTCCTGTGGAAATAACGGTGTTAAATGCTCGAAAGACACGCGGTCTCTAACAACATTTGGGTTCTGCCCGTTAATTTTACTGACTTTGATTAACGGAAAGTATTTTTCGCCTTCTTTTGGCGGACGTACATGCCCTAAAACGGTATCTCCGGTTTTTAAACCGAATAAACGGATTTGCGATTGCGATACATATATATCGTCTGGTGAAGATAAATAGTTGTAATCTGATGAGCGTAAAAAACCGTAACCATCTTGCATGATATCTAAAACGCCTTCACTTTCAATAATCGCATCAAATTCGAAATCTGGCTCCCGATAACGGTTTCTGCTATCCTTGTTGCCTTTATCAATATTACCGTTTTTCTGGTTTTTATGCTGATTTTTATGTTGTTGGTTGCTATCTTTTTTCTGATTGCTTTTTTGCTGGTTATCCTTTTTATTATCGTTAGATGGTCTGGGATTGGGTTTGTGCGCTGGTTTTCTTTCTTCTTTTTTATCTGGAGTAACCTCTGTAGATTTTGCTTCAGTTGTTTTGCTTTCTTTATTTTGTTTGTCTTCGCGTTTCGCTGGCTCGTTTTTAGCGGGCTTTTGTATACGCTGTCTGGGTTTTCTTGGTTCTGGTTTTTTATCGGTGGCAGCCTCTGAAGTCTGTTTGGGCTCTATGGCTGCGGTTACTGCTTTTGGGTCGGCCGCTTGTTGGTCCAGTATTTGGTAAACTAAATCTAATTTTTTTAGAGAACGGTATTTTGGGACGTTCAATTTTTTAGCAATCTCCTGTAAATCAGTGAGTTTCTTTTCTTTTAATTGTGAAATTTCAAACATTTATGTTTAATTGAATAAGTATGTTGCGTATAATTTTGATAATATTCTGAAAATGATTTCTTTAATTTGAAGAACTAACAACCTGCGATAGTGGCTGTTGGGAATCATTACTGCAATTATACAACTTTATTTTAATTTTTTGGACTTATTTTAAAAAAGAAACTATTATTTTTGCGGTCTAGTTTTTCAATTACTTATGTTACAACGCATACAAACCGTATATCTTTTAATTGCCGCAGGCGTATCTGCAGGACTGATTTATGTGTTTGAATTATGGATAACATCCAATGATGAAAAAGTATTTGCAGCCGATATTAATTATGTGTTTGCGGCCTTTTTAACATCGGCATTTTTATCAGTTGTAGCCATATTTAGATATAAAAACAGGAAGTCTCAATTTATGTTGGGGCGCCTTAACATCATATTAAACTTTTTTTTAATAGGATTTTTTGTGTATCAATCTCTAAACGTATCTGGAGAAACGGCGGTTTCTGAGAAAGGTATTGGGATGCTTCTTCCTATCGTTTCTATCGTGTTTTTGGCATTAGCCAATAAAGCCATTAAGAAGGATGAGGATCTTGTAAAATCTGTAGATCGATTGCGATAAAAACCTTATATCTTAGTAGTATTAGTGCGTAAGCCCAAGGTGAAGACCTTGGGCTTTTTTTTAAAGCCTCCCTTAATCCCTCCAAAGGAGGGAAACGTTTAACTCAATATATAATAATATTGTGTGCATTTTTGTAGTGACAGAAACTGCTGGCTTCTCCATGAGATGGACTTAGGAAATGGGATTATTTATCCGATTGCGGCATAAAAAAAGCCTAGATAAATATCTAAGCTTTTTTTGTTTTTTAATAATAACGAATGGTTATTTTATTTCAATAAGTTCCAAATCGAATGTTAAATCTTGGCCTGCCAACGGGTGATTGGCATCAACAATAATATAATCGTCATTAACCTCGGCTACACGAAACTGTACTTCAGATCCATCAGGATTTTTTGAAGCTAATCCCATACCAACCTCAGGTGTAATTTCCTGTGGTAATTGGTCTCTTTGTACTTTATGAAACATGTTTTCCTGTACATCGCCGTAAGCTTCTGCTGCAGGAATATTGATGGTTTTTTTCTCGTTTAATTCCATTGAAATAATACCTTTTTCAAAACCAGGAATTAACATCCCTTGCCCTAATGTAATTTCTAAAGGCTCTCTTTCCAGCGAACTGTCAAAAATTTGACCATTATTTAATTTTCCTGTGTAATGTACTTTTACAGTATCATTTTCTTTTACTTGACTCATAATTTGTTTACTTTTTTTCAATTGCTGCAAAACTACAATTTATGAATGGGCTACCAATATAATAGTCAATAAATGCTTGAGTTTGTGAAAAAATTAACATAACAGCCTTAAAATGGCGTTGTTAAAGTGTCATTATAAAACCGTACGCTTTATTATGCTGTTTTTAAGTCGGAAATTCTATAAGCTCTAAGTTATCGATTTTTTTGCCATCGATGGTAAAACGTAACATGGTTCGTTTTTTATGAAACCCATGCTTACCAACCGCACCCGGATTCATGTGCAGTAAATTCAGTTTTTTATCGGGCATTATTTTTAAAATATGCGAATGCCCGCAGATAAATAGTTTTGGCGGATTCAGTCTTATGTCTTCGCGCACCCTAACATTATACGCCTTTGGGTAACCGCCAATATGGGTTATCCAAACATCTACATCTTCGCACATAAAACGGTTGTGTTCGGGGAATTCGGTTCTAATTTTAGTGTCATCAATATTGCCGTAAACCGCCCGTAAAGGTTTTAGCTTTTTTATGGCATCGGTAACTTTTAAATCGCCAATATCGCCAGCGTGCCATACCTCGTCAGCTTGTTTTACGTATTTTAAAATGGCGTTGTCCATATAGCCGTGCGTATCGGAAAGTAGCAATATTTTGGTCATTAATATAGGATATTTCAGATGTAAAGTTATGACTATTTCTTTTATTTGATGATAATTCTTTATTGACTTTATCAGAAAAAAACTCTAAATTCGTTTACCTTCGGATATATAATATTTTATTGCAATTTATTTGCAAGAACATCGCGTGCCGTATGAAAACACCAAACTAAATGAAGACAGAATGTTTAGACATCAAGGGAGAACGAGGACTTTAAGACACAACCTGAGAATTGCTACGTTTTTGGCCTTTGTTGCAGGTATTGTAAATGTTACAGGCTTTTTGTTCTTTAAACAATTAACGACTCATGTTACGGGGCATTTTTCACAATTTATTAATGATGTTGCCGATTTAGAATTTTGGAAAGGCACGATATATTTTCTTTACATATTTTCGTTTCTTTTTGGTTCGTTTTCATCCAGTTTTCTCATTATAAAATTCAGGAAAAACAAACAGCTCAATGTTTTTTTTATACCCACGTTAATTGAATGTTTAATTTTAACATCCATCGGTCTATTAAGCAATGTTATTGAAATGAAATCTTCTGATTTGGTTGTATGCTTGCTGCTTTTTGCCATGGGACTCCAAAACTCATTTGTTACTAAAATTTCGAATGCTGTCGTGCGAACAACCCATCTTACGGGACTTTTTACCGATTTAGGCATAGAGATTTCACAAATGTTTTTTCCTAAATTATACCCGAACCGAGAAAAACTTAAAGCGAATATTATATTGAGAATTTATATTATTTCATTCTTTTTCGCTGGCGGATTGGTTGGTGGATTTTTTTATGCAGAACTTAATTGGAAGTTAAACACGTTAATTTTTGGCGCTTTTATTTTACTAATAAGTTTATTTTACAATAATATGAGGTATGGATTTTTAAAAGCTAAACGAAGGATTAAGCAAAAACAACGTTATAAAACCAATAATAAGTTGATTTAAACGGATTAGGAGAAGTTTTTAATAATAATTTAAAAAAAATGTATCTTTTTTGAGGTTTTACAGTCTACCTTATGAACCCAAAAAAAATTAAAATTATGAATAATTGTAAATGTACAAACTGCGATTGCACTAAATGTAATTGCGGAAATTGTTTAGAAAGCAACTGTAAGTGTACGAAATGCGAATGTGATAAATGCACTTGTTGCTAAATTAAATAAAGGTTGGTTTTTAAGCCAACCTTTATTTATTTTTGAATATGGAAACACAAAAAATATGGAACAATTTTAGTGATGAGCTCTATTTTTTCATTCTTAAAAAAGTGAAAAGTAAAGATGCTACAAACGATATTTTCCAAAATACATTCTTAAAAATTCATGCCAATTTATCCCAGTTAAAAAAAGAAGAAAAAGTAAAAGCTTGGGTTTTCCAGATTGCGCGTAACGAAATAAACAATCACTTCAATAAAGAGTCTAATTACGTGCCCAAATTGGGCGAGGATAATGATGCTCATTTACAAAAATACGAACACATTTGCTGTTTCGATAAATTTATAAATGATTTGCCCGACATTTACAAACAGGTTATCGAACTGATTTATATACAAGGAAAAAAACAAAAAGACGTTGCCAAAGCAATGGATATAAGTCTTGAGAACGTGAAAGTTAGAGTAAAACGAGCGAAAGGTATTTTAAAGAAACAATTTAACCAATGTTGTAAATACGAGCTTGATAAAAACGGTAAGTTAATTGGAGAATCGAACTGTGCAATGTGCAAAACCTAATTAATAAACACTGTTTTTTCTGTAAGGATAAAGCCGGCAAATACGCGCGTTAGGGATAGATGCGGCATCCTTTTTTGTGCTCAACTATAAAGTTTAATATAAAATTTACTTTAAAATATATTGAAATATTTGATGAGATACTGAAACCAGTTCAGCACAAGAAAGATATAGCGAATAGCCCGACCTGACACCCTGAGCGCTCCCGAAAGCTTTCGGGACGAAGGGCAAAGGTAACGCCAAAAAAATTAATTTTAAAAGAGCTGTTTTAATAGTATCTTTGCGCCTTAAAATTTACACACAGCATTTATACTATGTCGCAATTATCAGAGCAAGAACTTGTACGAAGAGAGAAGTTAGCAAAATTACGTGAAATGGGCATTAATCCGTTTCCTGCAGATTTATATCCCGTAAACCACACCTCAAAACAAATAAACGCCCAATTTGAGGAAGGTAAAAAGGTAATAATTGCCGGAAGGTTAATGCTAATTAAGGTACAAGGTAAAGCAAGTTTTGCGCAGTTACAAGATGCTGAAGGCAAGATACAAGTGTATTTTAACAGGGATGAAATTTGCCCGGGCGAAGACAAAACCAAATACAACGAGGTGTTTAAAAAACTTCTGGATTTTGGCGATTTTGTTGGGATTGAAGGCGAATTGTTTACCACTCAAGTGGGCGAAAAAACCGTAAAGGTTAAGGATTTTACTTTATTAAGTAAAGCTTTAAAACCTTTGCCATTGCCCAAAGAAAAAGACGGAAAAATTTACGATGCCTTTACCGACCCAGAGCAACGCTACAGACAGCGCTATGCTGATTTAGTGGTGAATCCGCATGTAAAAAACGTATTTGTAAAACGCACCAAATTATTTAATGCCATGCGTAATTTTTTTAACGACGCTGGTTATTTTGAGGTGGAAACACCTATTTTACAACCCATTCCCGGTGGTGCTGCCGCACGTCCGTTTGTTACACACCACAACGCTTTGGACGTGCCTTTGTATATGCGTATTGCCAATGAGTTGTATTTAAAACGATTGATTGTTGGTGGTTTTGATGGGGTTTACGAGTTTTCTAAAAACTTTAGAAATGAGGGCATGGATAGAACCCATAACCCTGAGTTTACCGCCATGGAAATTTACGTCGCTTATAAAGATTACAATTGGATGATGGATTTCTGTGAACGCTTGTTGGAACACTGTGCCGTTGCCGTAAACGGTACCTCAAAAGCAACATTTGGCGACCACGAGATAGATTTTAAGGCACCCTATGCTAGGGTAACGATGGCCGATTCGATTAAGCATTTCACAGGATTTGATATTACCGGTAAAACGGAAAACGAAATAAGACATGCAGCAAAAGACCTTGGTGTTGAAGTTGACGATACCATGGGCAAAGGCAAACTTATTGATGAGATTTTTGGCGAAAAATGTGAAGGCAACTATATACAACCAACATTTATAACGGATTACCCGAAAGAAATGAGCCCGTTGTGTAAAGAGCACCGCGATAATCCAGAATTAACTGAGCGTTTTGAGCTGATGGTTTGTGGTAAGGAAATCGCCAATGCTTACTCTGAATTAAACGACCCTATTGACCAACGCGAGCGTTTTGAACACCAATTAAAATTGGCCGCAAAAGGCGATGATGAAGCCACAGAATTTATAGACCACGACTTTTTACGTGCTTTAGAGTACGGCATGCCTCCAACGTCGGGCATGGGCATTGGTATGGATAGATTAATTATGTTTTTAACCAATAACCAATCGATTCAAGAGGTTTTATTCTTTCCGCAAATGCGTCCAGAAAAAAAAGCAGTTGCTTTGAGTGATGAAGGAAAAGCTGTTCTGGAAATACTTAAAAAAGCTGAGAAATTAAATTTGAACGATTTAAAATCCCAGTCGGGTTTATCGAATAAAAAATGGGACAAAACCATTAAGGAATTGACTAAAAACAAACTAGCTAAAGTTGAAAAAACAGATGATGGCTTGTTTGTTGAGCTCGTTTAGAGCACTCTTTTTTACAAGAGGGATTATAATAAAAAAGAAATCGTCTAAAAAGTAATTTTTAGGCGTTTTTATTTTATGGTTTAATCTTATCCTGTAAGATATTTTATATTTTAGGTATAAATCGACTTAGTTAAAAATGGAAAAGTTGACCTAGATAGTTAAACTATATTGGTTAAGCTTATAGGCCTTACCGTTATACCTAATTCAACATTTATCCTATCTATTCCCTTTAAAATAAATTGCTTAAGGTTCATATTATGTTTTATGTTGCCAAACACAGCTTCAATGCCCCAATAACCTTGTTTTCTTTTTATAGCGGTCAAATGTTAGCCATCGCTTGTCTCATGGGGCATTACTTGGTGCCCGTTTCTGTGTTGTAGCGCATCTGGTCTGGATGCAAAGGGTTGATTTTTACTTTCTTCTTGTCTTGTTGATTTTTTTATGGAAGTAATTGTTTTTTACACAGGTGTTATTTCTTTGTCTTTTAAATCCGTAAAGTTTTCTTCGCTTCAACAGCTTGTGTCAGCTGTAAGAGTTTCGGGGTTATCGTCATAGTTCTCAATATGGCCATTGTGGTGTTTTTTAATTTTGCTTTTAGATATGTCCTTTGCTAGTTTTTTATAAACTTGCCCCAAAAAAAAGTATAACGATTGGCAACGCCCTCGATATTGACATCCACCTCCATTATAACTTTTTCCAGTGCGCAAACATCTACATTGTCTATAAAAATGTTACGATTGGAACCGGATGGCTGACAGGGAAAAGACTATAATAACTTGGTGGCAAAGGACTTAATTGGTCTTGGACATAGGTCTTAAAACTACTTTTATGCTCGTTTTTAAAGTTATGGATTTACCAGAAAAATTGTAAAATAAAAAAGACTGTCTTTTCAGACAGCCTTTTTTATTATTTACTTTCAATCCACTTTCTGGCATTAACAAAAGCTTCCAACCACGGCGATGCTTCGTCTTTTCTGTCTTGAGGATAATGGGCCCAATTCCATTGGAATGTAGAGCGTTCAATGTGTGGCATCGTAACTAAATGGCGCCCCGTTTTGTCGCACATCATGGCCGTATTAAAGTCTGAACCATTTGGGTTATGAGGATACGATTCGTAACCATATTTAGCAACAATATTATATTTGTCTTCAGCATAAGGTAAGCTAAATTTGCCTTCGCCATGAGAGATCCAAACCCCTAAAGTGGTTCCTGCAAGTGTTGAAAGCATCACCGAATTATTCTCTTGAACTTTAACCGATGTAAACGCACTTTCGTGTTTTTTGGAATCGTTATACGTTAGTTTTCCGTGTACATCGTGCTCTGGATTCACTAAATCCAATTCCATCCAAAGTTGCGCGCCGTTACATATTCCAACAGAAAGCGTGTCTTCTCTATTAAAGAAATTTTTAAGAGCCGTATTGGCCTTTTCGTTGTATTTAAAAGCACCTGCCCAACCTTTTGCAGAACCTAAAACATCAGAATTACTAAAACCACCAACAGCACCTATAAATTGAATATCTTCCAAAGTTTCACGACCAGAAATTAAATCGGTCATGTGTACATCTTTTACATCAAAACCAGCTAAATACATGGCGTTTGCCATTTCGCGCTCGGAGTTACTTCCTTTTTCACGTAAAATCGCAGCTTTTGGTTTTGGTTTTTTCGAATCAATTGTGGGGAGTTTTCCGGTAAAATGATTTGGAAATGTGTATTGTAAAGGTTGATTTTTATAATTATTGAATCTGTCTTCTGCTAAACCATTTGCCGTTTGTTTTTGGTCGAGAAGGTAAGAGGTCTTATACCACATATCCCTTAAGCGAGACACCGTCATGGTAAACACATTTGTATCATTGATGATGCTCAAAACATCAGATTCTGTTACTGTTCCTATGTTGAAAAATTCAATATTAGCATCAGTTAAAATAGTTTCAATAGAGGCATCTTTCGCTTGAAACACAATGCCTGAATTTTCAGCAAACAACACTTTAAGAGAGTCTTTTTCATTTAAAGCAGTAATGTCCAATTCGGCTCCAAGATTAGTGTCAGCAAAACACATTTCCAATAAGGTAGTAATTAAACCACCCGAAGCCACATCGTGCCCCGCAACAATTAGCTCGTCTTTAATTAATTGTTGAATGGTGTTAAATACATTTTTAACATAAGATGCATTTTTTACATTTGGAGCTTCATTTCCTATTTTATTTAGGATTTGCGCAAACGAACTTCCGCCTAATTTAAAATGATCTTGTGATAGGTTAATATAATAAATATCGCCTCCATTTCTTTGTAAAACGGGCTCGACCACTTTGGTGATGTCATCACAATTTGCAGCGGCTGAAATGATAACGGTTCCAGGAGAAATAACCTCTTCGTTAGGGTATTTTTGCTTCATGGAAAGCGAATCTTTCCCTGTTGGGACGTTAATCCCTAAATCGATAGCAAACTCTGAAATGGCTTCAACCGCCTCATACAATCGCGCATCTTCACCTTCATTTTTACAAGGCCACATCCAGTTGGCCGATAATGAAACGGATTTCAATTCGTCTTTTAAAGGTGCCCAAATAATATTGGTTAATGCTTCGGTAATCGAATTTCTGCTACCAGCAACGGGGTTGATTAATCCAGAAATAGGCGAGTGCCCAATGGAAGTTGCAATACCTTCTTTTCCTTTATAATCCAATGCCATTACACCAACATTGTTTAGCGGTATTTGTAAAGCACCAACACATTGTTGTTTGGCTACTTTACCACCAACGCAACGGTCAACTTTATTGGTTAGCCAATCTTTACAAGCCACAGCTTCTAACTGTAAAACTTGATCTAAATAATCATAAAAATTATCAGAATTATAAGTTACATCGCTGTAATTTCGTTTTATCGTTTTATCGGTCATTACCGTTTTTGGCGAACTGCCAAACATGTCTTCCATAGCTAAATCCATAGGTTTATTACCATGGGTTTTAGACTGAAATGTAAAGCGATCGTCTCCAGTAACATCACCAACGGTGTACATGGGTGAACGCTCTCGTTCTGCGATTTTCTTTAATGTATCTATGTGTTTTTCTCCAATAACCAATCCCATGCGCTCTTGAGATTCGTTACCAATAATTTCCTTATCGGATAATGTGGGGTCGCCCACCGGAAGTTTATCTAAATCGATATGTCCGCCTGTATCTTCAACCAATTCAGACAAGCAATTTAAATGTCCGCCAGCGCCATGATCGTGGATGGAAACTATATGATTTTCATCACTTTCCACCATGCCTCGAATAGCGTTTGCCGCTCGTTTTTGCATTTCGGGGTTGGAACGTTGTACCGCATTTAACTCAATGCCTGATTCAAACTCGCCCGTATCGGCCGAGGATACTGCGGCACCACCCATCCCGATGCGGTAATTCTCACCACCTAAAATAACTATTTTATCACCTTTTTTTGGTGTGTCCTTTAAGGCTTGCTCCGCTTTGGCGTAACCAATGCCACCAGCTTGCATGATGACTTTATCGAATCCTAGTTTACGTGCGGACACTGAGCTTGTGGAATTGTCGTTGTTCTCATCATGCTCAAAGGTTAATACCGAACCACAAATTAATGGTTGCCCGAATTTGTTTCCAAAATCGGATGCGCCGTTTGATGCTTTTATTAAAATATCGATGGGCGTTTGGTACAGCCATTCGCGTGCTTCAAATTTTTGTTCCCAAGGTCTGTTTTCTTCCAAACGTGAATACGATGTCATATAAACGGCTGTTCCCGCCAATGGCAACGAGCCTTTTCCGCCCGCAAGTCTGTCTCTAATTTCGCCTCCAGAACCTGTTGCAGCACCGTTAAACGGTTCAACGGTTGTTGGGAAATTATGGGTTTCCGCTTTAAGCGAAATAACCGAGTTAAAATCTTGAGTGGTATAATATTCTGGAATATCGGCACGTTTTGGCGCAAATTGTTCCACTTTAGGCCCTTTTATAAAAGCAACATTGTCTTTGTAAGCCGAAACAATATCGTTTGGATGTTGCTTTGAGGTTTCTTTAATAAGCTTAAAAAGTGATGTTGGTTTTTCCTTATCATCAATTACGAAAGTCCCGTTGAAAATTTTATGTCGGCAATGTTCGGAGTTCACTTGTGAGAATCCAAACACTTCCGAATCGGTTAATGGCCGTCCTATTTTTTTGCTCACCCCATTTAAGTATTCAACTTCCTCATCGCTCAGCGCCAAACCTTCTTGTTGGTTGTAAGCAGCGATATCTTCAATGGTTAAAATAGATTCCGGTTGAATATCAATGGTAAACGATGCTTGATTTAACCCTTTAAATTTTTCCGAAATCATCGGGTCGTAATCTTTAAAATCCTCGGCAACCGCCTTAAATTCTTCAATTCTGAACACACCTTCAATCCCCATGTTTTGGGTAATTTCTACGGCATTGGTGCTCCATGGCGTAATCATTGCAGCGCGAGGGCCAACAAAAAAAGCATCTAAGGATGCTTGTTCTAATTTTGGTTGGTTGCCAAATAGCCACTCTAATTTTGAGATAGCCTGAGCTGATAATTCTTTTGTTACTTGAACAGCAAATATTTTACTGTTTTGGTTTCCGAAGAAATGAATCATTATGTATAAGTTAGATTGTGTTGTTTTTAATAAAGTGCAAATTTACTTCTTTTTAGTGGAATTTTAAGCAAAAATATGATCCGGAAAATTTAGAGTTATTAATGGGTTTTTAACAGGCACTTTTGTTTTTGGGCGTTACCCTCCCGATAGCTATCGGTAGGGTCGGGCTTTCCGCTATATCTTTTTTTTACGTCATTGCGAGGAGTAGGCGACGTAGCAATCTGTATAAATCTAGTTCTTAAGTTAAATTTAGGTGTTTTTCCAAAAAAAAAGGATGCCGCTGCAATCCCTAACGCACCTATCCGCCTACAGGGTTGTTTAACCCGTGTTTTTCTCATTTTTGCGAAGACAGGAATTTAAAATGTATAAACTTGTTTTTTCAGACCTGACAGGTTTTTTAAACCTGTCAGGTCTTATTATTTATGGTTTTTACTTAATAAGTTTTTTAGAAATACTTCCTTTGTCCGAATCCATTTTAATAATGTAAATACCCCGCTTTAAATTAGAAACATTAACCGTTTGATTGTTTCTGTTTAAAACACCCCAAAGTATTGGTTTTCCTAAAATATTGTAAACGGTGTATTTAATAGTTTCAACCGTGCTAATATTTAAAATAGGGCCATTTAATGGGTTGGGAAATATTTTTAAATTATTCAAATTTTCATCCTCTGTACTTAATGCCGGATAACAGGTCCATGTTAAATCATCTATAATTACGCGATCTCCTCCAGAAGTGGATTCGGAGATGGTTATTGTTACATTTCCGGTAACATTTATGTTTGAAATTGTAGTAGTTTGAACGGTATCGCTATAAGGTAAAGTGCCTACTAAATTGCCGTTAACTTTAACATCCAAATTTCCTGTACCACCTGAAAACACACGTTGTGTTGAAGCGGTTAAACTGCCCACGCCATTGGGTAAATTAGGCGACGTAATAGAACCTGCGCTCGAACCTCTAATATCTATAGCAATTGCCCTATTGTTTAAGACCTGATCGGTTCTTGCCTCGGTGGCAACCCATGTTCCGCCATCGTCACCGGTCCACGTTCTATCTAAATATTGGCTATGTGCTGCCGGCATGTTTTCAAAAGTTTCAAAAGCGCAAGCGTTTCCGCCTCCAGCGGCTAAAGTTGTTGCGTTAACGGGCGTGCTTAAAGCCGAAGCATTATTTGCAAAATCTGTTGCTAAAACGGCAAATTCATAAGTTGTTTCGGATGATAAGCCTGTAACGGTAAAACTTGTTGCAGAAGAATTTGTAGATACATAATAAGCGTTATCCACATATATGTTATACGCTGTAACACCTACGTTATCCGTGGAAGCCGTCCAATCTAAATCCACGGTCGTGGCTGTCTCATTTGAAGCCATTAAATTCGTTGGCGTCGTTGGTGCTTCGGTATCGGCGGGCGGATTACTGCCCCAGCGATTTGTAGCTTGACTGCCTCCCCAAATTACAGTTGCTAAATAAGGATTGTCTATAAATGGGTTTCTGTTTCCTTGCGCATAGGTGTTGCTGGTGTTTTCGTGATAGGTATTTCTAGCATCTTCAATTGATGAAACAGGATCTTCGGCATTCCATTCCAATAAGAGATTAATCATATTAGTATCCACAGAATTTGTGGTGCCTACAGTAACAAAAGAAGGTAAGCATTGCGAGCCATACCTTAAATACATATACATGATTATTCTGGCAACATCGCCTTTCCATTCATCTCCGGGATACCAATTACTGCCAACCTCAGTCGCATTACCACTACCATCATCAAATTTTCTGTTACCTCTATCTTGATTCATTTGAATGTCAGACGGTCTTAGGTTATGAGCATCTGCATAAGGTGCGTTATTGGTGCCGTTAGTATCTAATCTGGGGTTGCCCAAAGAATTTGGAAACGTGTGCTCCCTGTTCCATTGAGTGCCATTGCTTCCTCCGTTTAATGTTTTGCTCCTGGATCTATCTGTTACATAATTGCCATCGGCATCATTATAGCCGTAAATCAATAATACGTTTGCGTTATTTAATGGGTCTTCATCAGTAACTTTAGCGGCTTCCCAAATCCCTGGAGTATACGAAAGGAAATTGGTGTGTTTTGCAACCGTTTTAGTAGCCAAATCATTAAATAAATCCATTTGTGTTTTAGAAAAATCAACATCCGTATAATAGGCCTGCAAGTTTGTAGGAGGCGTTAATTGCGCATACGAAATGCAGGCAATTAATAAAAACAGCAAGTACAGATGTTTCATTTAGGTTTAGTTTTTTCTTTCTAAAAGCGCCATATAAAAACCATCGAACCCAGATTTATGGGCCAACACTTTTTTGTCTTTTATAAAGATAAAACTTTTTCCGGTATCGGATGTTAAAAATTTATCTACTTGTTTCTGATTTTCAGACGGTAATACCGAACAAGTTGCATAAACCATTTGTCCGCCTACTTTTACCATTCTGGAATATTGCTGTAAAATATCTTGTTGTGTATTTTTTATTTTTTCGATAAAATCGGGTTGTAATTTCCATTTGGCATCGGGGTTTCTACGCAGTACGCCTAAGCCAGAGCACGGGGCATCAATTAAAACACGATCGGCTTTATCATATAATTTTTTAATGACTTTTGTAGAGTCAATAACACGATTTTCAATGTTATGTGCGCCGTTTCGTTTGGCGCGTCTTTTTAGTTCGTTAAGTTTATTTTGGTAAATATCCAAAGCAATAATCTGCCCCTTGTTTTCCATTAAGGCCGCGATATGCAAAGTTTTTCCGCCAGCTCCAGCGCAGGCATCAACCACACGCATACCAGGTTTTACATTTAAAAACTCAGCGACTAATTGCGATGAGGCATCCTGCACTTCGAAATGCCCTTTTTTAAACGCCTCGGTAGAAAATACATTAGCGCGTTCTTTTAGTTTTAAGGCACTTGGGTAATTATTTAGAAATTCGGTTTCAATATCTAAATCGAATAATTCGGTTTGAAGTTTTTCTTTGGTCGTTTTAAGCGTGTTAACCCTTAAAATAACGTCGGCTTGTTCGTTTAACGCCGCAATTTCTTTAGTCCAAACAGCATCGCCTAGTTCTTTGCGCCCTATTTCGTCCATCCAATCAGGGATGGATTCCTTGAATTTTCTAACTTTCGATAACTCATCAAAACGGCCTTTTATCTTACGCAAAGGCGTGCCCTCAAAATATTTCCAATCGGGTAGTTTTATGCCTTTAAGGGTTGCCCAAACCGCAAACATTCGCCACAGGTTATCTCTGTCAAACGGTTCTTTAACATCGGCTATTTCGGCATATAAACGTTTCCATCTAACAATATCATAAGTGGTTTCGGCAACAAAAGCCCTATCGCGCGCGCCCCAACGTTTATCGCGTTTTAAAAGTTGTTGAATAACTTTATCGGCATATTTTCCTTCGTTAAAAATTAGGGTTAAACCATCAATAACGGCAAAGCATAAATTTCTGTGTAATCGCATCGTGTGTAAATAAGGCTGCAAAGGTACGTTAAAAGTTTATGTGTTTAATAATAATAGCTTAGGATTAAATTTATGTTTACCCGTTGAAGACTCCGAGATTAAAAGCTGAAAATCAAGTCATTTCAAAAAAACCAGTGCTTCCGCCCACCCAAGTTTTGTCTTTATTGTATTTAACCCCTATCATTTCGCCTTTACTTAAACGCACCAGATTGCTTACAATTTTAGTGTTATTCTCTTTTTTGCAATGCAATAGCATCATGCGTATTTCGCATTTTGCAGGTGCGTCAAGTGTTTTAATAATAGGATGATAAGCTACTTTTTCCTGTAATAAATAATTGGATTTATCTTTTATGGCGTCTATCATTTCTCGGGTTACGTGTATTTGTACACCAGCGCCAGCAAAGGAATAGAGTGGTTTTAAAACATAGTTTTCTAAATCTTCAGGTATGCTTTCCAATTGATTTAAATAATAGGATTTTGGTACATAATCGCCTTTTAGCAAAGGCATGGTGTATTTGCTAATCCTGAAAAACCAATTGGGATGCCCAATCCATTCAATATCCACTTCATCTTTAAAATCGAATGCGCGTTTTAAGTCGTTACGCTGATTCAATTCATCAAAAATAATGCGATTATAAATTTTTAAAACCTGTATTTCATCACCATGATCATCTAAATAAAATAGTTTTTTGCCTTTTTTTATCAACTTACTAATGCACAAAACCTTAATGCCCAATAGGTTTGCGGTACAATAAAAATCGATAGCCGTGGCCTGTTTTTCGGGTTCAATTTCTAATAAAATGACTTGCTTTGGGTTGGTGTCTCCAACGATTTCTGTACGTAGCAACTCCACAAATTCAAGTGAAGTGATGCCGGTTGGATGTATGGAAAGATGCTGCGGAATATTATAATGTTTTTTATACATGCCTTCTAAAAGATGCTGAAAACAGTAAAGCGATGGGAACCCTTGCAGCTCGATAAGTTTGGGTGTGGGTTCGCCTTGTTCGTCTAAGCAAATCCCGAAATCCAATTGCACGAACTTGGAGTGTTCATCTTCATTTGGAATCTTATTTTTTGTATCGAAAAATGCACCTTCGGTTAAGGTTTTAAAATTAGGTTGATTGATTACCGACATGATATCGTTACAAGCATCAACCAAACGTTTTTTTAATGCATTTGGAATAAATATTGGCGTTTCGGCAATTTTGAATGGTGCGGTATAATCAAATTTTTGATTGATACTATGCAATAAAGCCTGATAGGTTTCCTGTTTAAAGTTGTTATTAAATGCTTTACGATATTTTTCTATCATATCAACCTAAGATGTTATGAGTTGTTGCTTGTTTTGCTCAATAGCCAATCGAATAAATGTTGGTAAAATATGGGCATAGGTTTTAATGATTTTGTCTGGGTCATCCATTCTATCCATCATTCTTTTGTACTTGGCTTCACCAAAATTGGTAATTACGATTTGTTTATTGATATCTTCTGAAAAATGGGTATGCATCCCAATAGGGTCCGCTTCGGGATGAAATTGTGTGCCCACAAATTCTTGCGAAAACCGAACCGCCATAATTGCGCGTTCGTACTCTACATGTGTTCGGATTTTTTCAAGACTTAATATTGATGCGCCGTGTTCTTTAAACACGTTTAAGCGGGGTTGCACCAGCTGCCAATCGCGGGAATCTACGGCGTAATACGGGTCGTCTAGTCCTTCTAAAAGAATATCTTTTTTTCCGGCTGCTGTTTTATGAATTGGTAAAATACCAAACGACGTACTTTTACGTGGTTTTAATTCGCCCAACTCAAAATAATGGCACACCACTTGAAAGGAGTAGCAAATAAAAAACACATACTTTTTTTTGCCGTAGGATTTAAGGTTGAAATCCCAAAGCTGTTGTATTAAATTTAAGTAAGGTTGCCTCCAAGCGCCTTCTTCCAAAGGGCTGTCCGGACCACCGCTTGAAATATAAATATCAAAGTTTAAATCGGGCAATTCGTTTTTTGCCCTAACGTTAAAAACTTGGTAGTCTACTTCAATATTAAACGATTTAACAATATCTACAATACAACGTAAGCCTTGATTGGGCTCATCGTTGTTCATGTCTAAAATTGCTAATTTTAATTTTTCATTCTGCATTATCATATTTTTAATCTGTGCCAAAAATAGTTTGTTCTATGATATAATCCACTACTTTGGTTAAATCTTTTGTTTCGTTAAAAACGGCAAGTTGCCTATCGGCACCCGTACCATTTTTGATTATATTTCTTATGTTTTCAATATCTTTTCTTGAGCCTAATTCATCAACAACGTCATCAACAAACTCCAATAACTCTTCAATTAGCAGTCGTGTTTCAACCTCACATTCTTTACCAAAATCAATCATTTTGCCATCTAAACCATAACGGCCTGCACGCCATTTGTTTTCATTGATTAAAGCTCTGTGATAGGTGATAAAATTTAAGTTTTGCATTTTCAATTTATAGAGTTTTGCAACTATAGCTTGAATTAATGCGGCAATGCTTATGGTTTCGTCTATGGACATTGGGACGTCGCAAATTCGTACTTCCAGAGTTGGATAGGTAGGATGAATTCTAATATCCCACCATATTTTTTTAGGATTATCGATGCACTTTGTTTTTACCAAAAGGTTTACATAGTTTTCGTAATCTGTTAAATTATCAAAAACGCCGGGGATTCCTGTTCTCGGGAACTTATCGAATACTTTAGAGCGAAACGACTTAAACCCCGTGTTCCTGCCTTCCCAAAACGGTGAATTTGTGGATAGGGCGTACAAATGCGGTAAAAAATAGCGCATGGCATTGGTGAGGTGCAGTGCTAATGCTTTGTTTTCTATCCCAACGTGTACGTGAAGTCCAAAAATTAAATTGGAACGAGCCGTATCTTGAAGCTCGTTTACAATTTCATCGTAACGTGGATTGGGTGTGATAAGTTGTTTTTCCCATTCTGAAAAGGGGTGTGTCCCTGCGGCTCCAATTCTAAAACCTAAATCTTTGGCAATGTTTGAAATGGATTTGCGTAAAAGTTTAATTTCTGCTCTGGCTTCGGTAACGTTTTTACAAACATTGGTGCCCACTTCTACAACCGCTTGGTGCATTTCGGCCTTAACTTGCTCGTCTAAAACTTTTTCGGCTTCAATAACTATTTGCTGGTCGTGAGAAACCAATTCTCTCGATACAGGGTCTATTACCTGGTATTCTTCTTCTATGCCTAATGTAAAATCCATAAACATGATTATTTAAGTGGTGTTTTTTTACCGGTAATTTGATCTTTAACAAAAGTGCCCCATGTTAAATTCATTTTCCCTTTTTTGTATAGTTTCGCTTTTTCAATAGCCATGTTTGCAGCGTTTTCCACAATCCAATCAAAATTTTCTTGTCCCACGGAATGGATGTCGGCATCGGGCGCTGGATTGCAAAAATCGATGGCATACGGAATGCCGTCTCTTATGGCAAACTCCACGGTATTAAAATCGTAACCCAAGGCTTTGTTTAATCGAATACAATATTTTTCAACCAAGTCTAACGTTTCTTGTTTTACAGGAGGGCCATCAATAACATAGCGTAAATGATGCGGATTACGAGGTTCGTATTGCATAATATGAACCTTGTCGGTATTTAAAACATAGCATCTAAAATACTCGGTAAAGTTAATTTCTTCTTGCAGCATCATCACTAAATTTTCGGTTTCGCCATGCTTTTTCCATAAATCTTCAGGACTTTCAACACGGTAAACACTTTTCCAGCCGCCACCATCGTGAGGTTTCATGTAGGCAGGAAAGCCAATGGTTTCAAACATTTTTTCCCAATTAAAAGGATATTTCATGTTTCTAAATGAGTTTTCATCGGTATCGGGTGGCCTATGGGAAGTTGGCAGTATAAAGGTTTTTGGCACAGGAACGCCAATTTTTTCGGCTAGGGCATTATTGAAAAACTTTTCGTCGGCACTCCACCAAAACGGATTGTTAATTACAGCAGTTCCCGTAATGGCAGCGTTTTTTAAAAAGGCTCTGTAAAACGGAACATCTTGTGAAATCCTATCAATAATTACGGCATATTCGTCTGATTTGGCTTGTTCAACAGTTTCAATTAAAACCGCTTCGGCCATCATATCTTTAATGCCTTGATCTTTAATTTTTTCGTTAACCCGATCAATAAATGCCTGTGGAAATGTGTTTTCCTGCCCAAATAAAATACCAATTTTTCTCATAAAATTATAGTTAAAGGTTAGTTATATTTTTGATAAATAGTGCGGAAACATCTGTCTCCAAATCGGCCAATCGTGTTCTGCCCATTTACGTTCGTCAAACCAAAAAGGGATGTTTTTATCGCTCAGTATCTTAGCCAATTGTTTATTGGAATCCAAACAGATATCCCATTCGCCTACGCCAAGGATTATCTTCATTTTCCATAGGTCAGGATGGTTGGCACCCGGTAAAAAATCTACGGGATTATTAAAAAACACATTGTCATCATAATAACCATCTAAAAAAGATTTAATATCAAACGAACCACTTAAACTAAACATGTGGCTCACTTTATAGGGATGCTTAAAGGCGAAATTTGCCGCTTGATAACCCCCAAAACTCACACCGGCAACGGCCACTTTGGGCAACCCTTTTTCATTGCAAATGGGATTGACTATTTCGTTAAGCACAAACTCGTCAAACCAAATATGGTTTTTTACCCTATCGGCGGGATGAATGCCCTTGTTGTACCAACTTAACTCGTTGATGCTATCCGGACAATAAATTTGAACCAAGCCTTCTTCTAAAAACCACCTTACGGATTCTATGAGTTTAAAATCTTTACACTCGTAGTAGCGACCCGACGTTGTTGGAAATAAAACAAGTGGATATCCGGCATGACCAAATACGAGCATTTCGGTGTCTTTACTTAAAGTAGGTGAGTACCATTTATGATATTCTTCTTTCAATGGATTGATTTTTAGTTAGATAAAAAAATAAAGCCCGCGAAAATACAATTTATAATAATAGCTGTGGAATTTATTTTGATTATTAAATATAAGGATTAAATATTTAGCTTTCAATAAGATGGTTTTTTTAAAATTACTTGAATGACGTTTTAGCCGTCTCTTAAACTTTATTTAAAATATTCAGCAAACTATCGCAGCTTTTAATACCTCGTTCTGTAGCGCTCTTTTTAATTAGGAGCGAACCACTCATGCTTTGCAAAATATTTTTAAAAAGTTTTTCATCTTTTAATCCGGATGCACCTTTTCTCATGGCATCAAAATCCATATCGTAAATCATATATTTTCCTAAATAGTCTTTGTGGATTATTTCTTGCCTTTCATAATCTTTTAATATGGATTTATAATTTGAATAGTGTTCCTCAATAGCGGTCTTTAATCCAAAATCATCAATAAGTTTAAAATCGCCCGAGTTAATCATGGTTTGATAGGTGATGTCTTTGGGATAAAATTCGGTTAAACTAAACACCTTAAATATTTTAAAAATAGATTTTCCGCTAACGGAAGTATCTGTATTTAATAATGGAATGACCTCGTTTAGGGTTGTAATTTTAGTTTCGATGGCATCGTAATTGTTTTGTAGATGTTGTTTGTCAATTTCAATATCGCTTTTTATGTTTTCCAAATATTGCTTTTTTAAGGCATTGTTTTTTTGAATTTCTGCGTATTTGTTTATGCTAAATGCAATGGAAATACCAACGATGACAATGAGTATTTCGCCAATGGCATATTTAAATTGTTTTTTCATTTTTTGATTCGTTTGTTTAAAGCTATGAAAAATTGGGCAATAAAAAACGCCTCAAAATTAATTGAGGCGTTTTAATGTGTTTTTGTATGATGCTTTCTACTACATCATTCCGGGCATTCCGCCGCCACCCATTGGAGGCATAGCAGGTGCATCTTCTTTAATATCGATTAAAGCACACTCGGTTGTTAAAATCATTCCAGCCACCGATGCTGCATTTTCCAATGCAATACGAGTTACTTTTTTAGGGTCGATAATACCTGCTTTAAGCATGTCTACGTAAGTTTCAGATTTTGCATCGTAACCAAAGTCTTTTTTGCCTTCAGTAACTTTGTTGATAACCACACTGCCTTCGCCACCTGCGTTTTCAACAATGGTACGTAAAGGCGCCTCAATGGCACGTGATACAATTTGAATACCTGTAACTTCATCCAGGTTTTCGGTTGTGATTTTTTCTAAAACCGATATGGCTCTCACTAGCGCCACACCACCTCCGGCAACAATACCTTCTTCAACGGCAGCTCTAGTAGCATGCAACGCATCGTCAACACGGTCTTTCTTTTCTTTCATTTCCACTTCGCTCGCAGCACCAACGTAAAGTACAGCAACACCGCCAGCTAATTTAGCTAAACGCTCTTGAAGCTTTTCTTTATCGTAATCTGAAGTGGTGGTTTCAATTTGCGATTTAATTTGATTTACTCGCGCTTTGATGTCTTTGGCATTACCTGCACCATTTACAATGGTTGTATTGTCTTTATCAACCGTTACGGTTTCAGCAGTTCCCAACATGCTTAAATCTGCATTTTCTAAAGTAAATCCTCTTTCTTCAGAAATTACGGTTCCACCGGTTAAAATAGCAATATCTTCAAGCATGGCTTTACGTCGGTCACCAAAACCAGGCGCTTTAACGGCAGCGATTTTAAGTCCGCCACGTAATTTATTAACCACTAAAGTTGCTAAGGCTTGTCCGTCAACATCCTCGGCAATAATCAATAATGGACGACCAGATTGTGCCACCGGTTCTAAAATTGGTAAGATCTCATTTAAATTCGAAATCTTTTTGTCGAATAATAAAATGTATGGATTTTCTAAATCGGCAATCATTTTATCAGCATCGGTTACAAAGTAAGGTGATAAGTAGCCTCTATCGAATTGCATGCCTTCAACAACATCAACATAGGTGTCCATGCCTTTGGCTTCTTCAACGGTAATAACACCTTCTTTACCAACTTTATCAAAAGCTTTCGCTATAAGTTCGCCAATAGTATCATCGTTATTAGCTGAAATGGCAGCGACTTGTTTTATTTTTTCAGACGAATTACCAACTTGTTTAGATTGTTTTTCTAAATCTTTGGTAATCGCAGCAACAGCTTTGTCGATACCGCGTTTTAAATCCATTGGGTTGGCACCGGCAGCTACGTTTTTTAAACCTTCTTTTACAATAGCCTGAGCTAAAACGGTAGCCGTAGTTGTACCGTCACCAGCTAAATCGTTGGTTTTGCTCGCTACTTCCTTTACCATTTGTGCACCCATATTTTCGTGTGCATCTTCTAATTCAATTTCTTTTGCAACCGTAACACCGTCTTTGGTTACTTGCGGTGCTCCGAAAGATTTACTAATAATAACGTTACGCCCTTTAGGACCTAAAGTTACTTTTACTGCGTTTGCCAATGCATCAACACCGCGTTTTAATCCGTCGCGTGCGTCAATATCGAATTTTATATCTTTTGCCATAATGAAAAATTTTGTTTAAAATTTTTAAATCTCAAAATTCAAATACTAAATTCCAAAAGGAATTACTGAATTTTCAATTTAAGGATTTTGGAATTTATTTTTTTAGTTTTTTGGAATTTGCAATTAAACAATTGCTAGGATATCGCTTTCGCGCATAATTAAATAATCTTTACCTTCAAGCTTAAGCTCCGTGCCGGCATATTTACCATATAAAACAGTGTCGCCAACTTTTACGGTAATAGGTTCGTCTTTTGTACCTTTTCCAGCGGCTACTACTTTTCCTTTTTGTGGTTTTTCTTTAGCGTTATCCGGAATAATAATTCCTGAAGCTGTTTTTGTTTCAGCAGGAGCGGGCTCTATAACAACTCGATCTGCTAATGGTTTAATGTTTAAGCTCATTGTGATATTTTTTTTTAATTAATTAAATTATGTTTAACGGCTTAGCGTTATGCTAAAAATGTGCCAATACTTTTTAACTGACAAACTTGCAGAAACAAAAAATGCCAACTGGTTGAGTTGGCATTTTGTTTACAGTACTATTTAATTACTGTGCTGTATCTTTTGCTGTTGCCGGAGCATCATCATTAGTAGTTTGTAACGGTGTTGTTGATGGCAATGGCTGTGTTGTTGTAGCGTCGGTATCTAAAGCTTTAGAATCTAAAGTTTCTCCACCTCTGCTAATGGCTACATTAGACACTAATATTAAAACCAATAGCAATGTTGCCAAAGTCCATGTGCTTTTGTCTAGAAAATCGGTTGTCTTTTTTACACCACCCAATTGCTGTGTGCCACCACCGCCAAACGACGACGATAACCCGCCACCTTTAGGGTTTTGTACCATAATTACTACCACTAGTAAAAACGCTACCACTACGATTAATGCTAAAAATATTGTAAACGTACTCATTATTCTGTGTTATTTTGTTCTTGTAATTGTTCTACCGCCTTAATTTGGTTTGCAAAGAAACTACTTTTTTCTGGATATTTCAAACTTAAAATGTTGTAAGATTGAATTGCCTTTTTATAGTTTTTCTGCTCGACGTAAATCCGTGCTAAAGTCTCGGTCATTAAAGCTTCGGGTTGTATCATTTGCGCTTTGGCGAGATTGCCTTTTGACGAGGAGGCTTTAGTTGGATTTATCTTTGGGTTTTGTGAGATAAACTTGTCTATTAATTCAAATTTTTTAGCCTTTTCGGTTTTTTCTGAAACAGCTTTTTCTTCTTTTAAAGAAATCGTTTTTTCTCTTTTGATGGGTTTAAAACGCGTTAATTTTAACCACTCGTTAAATGAATGGCTTTCTCTTTTATCAAACTGAAGCGGCTTTCCTAAATTTAGAATATCGGTAGCCGATGCTTCTTGTGTTTTGGTGTCTTTTGTAACGTTTTCAATGCGTTCGGAATCATCTAAAACAAAGGCTTTTTTGGGTCGCTCTTCCTTGGGTTGAAACAAGGCTGGGTCTAAAACACCATCGGTATCTTTAATTTGTTGTTTTAAGGCCTCATCAATAGCCACGCTTTTGTTTATGGAAATGTCTTCAACCGAAACCTTAATATCTTTTAAATGCGCTGTGTTTTGTTTGATGAATTGCGATATTTCGTTTTGAATAAAAGTTTCGGAGGTAATAAAATCGAATAAAATACTCCTATCGGTAGTATATGCCGCCGTGGTTTTAAGTTCTTGATTGTAATTAATACTACTTTGGTCTTTTAAGCCTTTAAGGTACACTGCACGTGCCGATTGAAAATATGGAAACTCATCAATAATAGATTTTATAGCCTCGGTTTGCTCATGTGATATGGCTTGAGGGTTTTGAAGGATGTATGTGAAATCGGTGCTATTCATTGTTTAAGTTGACTTCTATTATGAGATTTCTCGTTTCACTCGAAATGACAACTTTTTTAAATTTTTATTACTGCTTGTTGCTACTGCAAACTTAGGACTGAAATTTACCATTTTGCTAAAGTAGCATTAATAATGTCTTGTGTTAAACGTTCAAAAATCTCTTCGTGTGCGGTCGCTTTTTGTGCGCCAACAAGTTGTGCATTGGCTGGATAATCATAAAAAAACGAAAAGCTTTGGTCTACATTGTCTTCTTCGTTATTGGTATTGTAAAAACTTATTTTTACACCTATAGTGAGCCGGTTTTGCGCTGCTCTGTTATCTGATGTTGCCGTAGTAGGGGAAATTCTGTAAGTTGTAATTTCGCCGTCGTATACCAAGTCAGCATTAGAGGTTTCTAATTTATAATTGGTTTGATCTACTATTTTGTCTTGTAAGGCTCGTTGAAAATCTTGATCTAATCCAGGTTCAAATAATAAAGCGCTATTTTCGATACGATTTACCTGAAAAGTGTCAGCTTTTATCGAACTGGGTTGGGTGAAACCATAGAAACCACAGGACTCAAATGTTACGATTGTTAATGCTAAAAATATGTATTTTATATGTTTCATTTATAAACACTTCGACTAGGCTCAGTGTGACATTTTAGTTATTAATTGTAAAACGTTTATTATTTTTTAATGTTGCGTTTAACTGCTTTACGCACCTTACAGCTTTCTGGACTGCGACTGCCAAAATCCTTTAAAGATCGTATTGTTTAATCTTTCGGTATAAGGTGCGTTCGCTAATGCCCAATTCGGCTGCGGCTAATTTACGTTTTCCTTGGTGACGCTCAAGCGATTTTTTGATTAATTCCAATTCTTTGTCGTGTAACGATAAGGTTTCCTCTTCTTCAATTTCTTCGGCAAAGTGATATTTGTCTTGTTTGCTTGTGTTTTCAGTCTTCGTATTTGAGTGCTCAGGAATCGAAATTACCTCGGTTTCCGTCAAGGCTTCTTCGTAATCTGTTTCGGAGTCATCATCATCGCCATAAATTTTCTGAATTAAACTGCCGTGGTCTTTTTCAACATCTTTTATGTTGCCATTTTTCATGAGTTCCATGGTGAGTTTTTTCAGATCGTTTAAATCACTTTTCATATCAAAAAGGACTTTATACAAAATCTCTCGCTCGCTACTAAAATCGCTTTCTGATTTGGCTGTTTTAACAATGGCCGGTAAATTGCTGCCCGATGTTGGTAAATAACTTTTTAACACTTCGGCGGTAATGATGCGGTTTTGCTCTAAAACAGAAACCTGTTCTGCGACGTTGCGTAACTGACGAATATTTCCGTTCCAACGGTGTTTTAATAAAACCTGAATGGCATTATCGGTTAGTTTTACCGTAGGCATTTTATATTTTAATGCGAAATCGCTGGCAAATTTTCTGAACAATAAATGAATGTCTTCTTGACGTTCGCGCAGTGGTGGTAAATGAATATCTACGGTGCTTAATCTGTAGTATAAATCTTCGCGAAATTTTTCTTTTTGAATAGACTGAAACATATTTGCGTTGGTTGCCGCAACAATGCGCACATCGGTTTTTTGAACCTTGCTGGAGCCTACTTTTATAAACTCGCCATTTTCTAAAACACGCAATAAACGCACTTGGGTGGTTAATGGGAGTTCACCAACTTCGTCTAAAAAAATAGTGCCGCCATCGGCCACTTCAAAATAGCCGCTTCGTGTTTGTGTGGCACCTGTAAACGCCCCTTTTTCATGTCCGAAAAGCTCACTGTCAATAGTGCCTTCAGGAATGGCACCACAGTTTACCGCAATGTATTTATTGTGTTTTCTGTGCGATAACTGATGTATAATTTTAGGAATACTTTCCTTACCAACCCCGGATTCGCCAGTTACTAAAACCGAAATATCTGTGGGCGCCACTTGAATTGCTTTTTCAATGGCGCGGTTTAGTGCTTTTGTATTGCCTATAATACTAAAACGTTGTTTTATTGCTTGAACGGATTCCATATTTTGTCATTCCTGCATAGACAGGAATCTGTTTAATTAAACTTTATTTTAAAATTGTGAATTCCTGCTTTTGGCAGAAATAACAGCCAGTTAATTGTTTTTACTTAACTCAACCGCTTCCCCAATTAACGTTGCACTCGTACAATCTGTAACTTTTACGATTACAAAATCACCCACTTTAAAATCACCTTTTGGGAATACACAAACGATGTTTTGGGGTGTGCGACCCGACCATTGTGCATCAGATTTTTTTGATTCTTTTTCAATCAATACCTCTACCGTGGTGTTGAGCCATTCTTTGGTTCTAATCTCACTGTGTTTGCGTTGTAAATCTACAATATCTTGCAGTCTACGTTTTTTTGTGGCTTCAGGAACATCATCTTCCATGTTTCGTCCAGCCATAGTGCCTGGGCGTTCTGAATATGTAAACATATATCCGAAGTTATATTTTACGTATTCCATTAGCGAGACCGTGTCTTTAAAATCAGCTTCGGTTTCTGTTGGGAAACCAACAATCATATCCTGACTTATAGCGCAATTCGGTATTATTCTGCGAATATTGTCAATCAACCTCATATACTCTTCACGGGTATGCAAACGGTTCATCGCTTTTAAAATGCGGTCGCTTCCGCTTTGCACTGGTAAATGAATATGGTTACAAATATTATCGTATTTCGCCATGGTTTCAACAACGTCCAGCGTTAAATCTTGCGGATTTGATGTTGAAAAACGAATACGCATTTTAGGTTGTGCTTTGGCACACAATTCTAACAAATTAGAAAAACTCACCGCAGTGGCTTTTTGTAAATCGCTCGCTTTTACAAAGTCTTTTTTAAGGCCGCCGCCATACCACAAATAACTATCTACATTTTGCCCAAGTAAGGTGATTTCTTTAAAACCTTTGTTCCATAAATCGTTAACTTCTTCAATAATGCTTTGCGGGTCTCTGCTGCGTTCGCGACCGCGCGTAAACGGCACCACGCAAAACGTACACATATTATCGCAACCACGGGTAATCGATACAAAGGCCGTTACACCATTGGAGTTTAAACGCACGGGCGAAATATCGCCATAGGTTTCTTCTTTTGAAAGTATTACGTTTATGGCGTCTCTACCTTCGTCAACTTCGGCTAAAAGGTTGGGTAAATCTTTATACGCATCGGGTCCAACAACTAAATCGACAATTTTTTCTTCTTCAAGAAATTTTGTTTTTAAACGTTCTGCCATACAGCCTAAAACGCCCACTTTCATTTTCGGGTTATGGTCGCGTTTTACGGCGTTGTATTTTTCTAAACGTTTGCGTACGGTTTGTTCTGCTTTATCACGAATGGAGCAAGTATTTACTAAAACTAAATCGGCTTCTTCTAAATGTTGGGTCGTATTAAAACCTTCATTGGTTAAAATGGAGGCTACAATTTCGCTATCGCTAAAATTCATAGCACATCCATAACTTTCAATAAAAAGCTTGCGCGTGTTTTCTTTTTTCTGTTCTAAAACCAAGGATTGCCCTTGTTTGTTTTCGTCTATTATCTTTTCCATAATTGATTGCTACCTCTTACGCGGTCAATAAGTGTGCAAAGATACAACTAATTTGTATTTTAGTGACACAATGTCATGTTATTTTGTGTTAAAAATTACGCAACCTTTTGATAGATTTAGCATCTATCAAATAAACCTTTTAAATAATGAAAATCAGTACGTTTTTAATCTTTTTGCTCCTAATGTTTGCTTGTGACAGCAACGATAATGTTATTCCAGACCCCGATAATTTATTAATTGGTAGTTGGGTTGAGCCTAATTACAGCGAAGAACAAACCGTTTTTAAAAGAGCCGCTGCTTTGCCAGATAACGGACCTGGTATTATGTTTAAAGCCAATGGCGGTTTTGTTGAACGTTCTTCGGGTTGGTGTGGTACGCCACCTTTAGTGTATTCCGATTATAATGGTAATTGGGTATTAGAAAACACATTGGTTACCATTGCCCAAGAGTTTTACCCAATAAATTATGCGTGGCGTATTGTATCGGTTTCCGAAACGGAATTGATTGTAAAAAGAGAATTGACCGAACAGGAAAAAGACCACCAAAAACTAATGGATTTGTATAACGAGATTTACATTTTAAGTATAGGCGAGTCTTGCACCAATGCAGACAATTGGTTATTTACAGCTTACGGAGCCAAAGCTTGTGGTGGCCCACAGGGTTATATAGCGTATTCAAATCAGATTGATACGGATGCTTTTCTGCAAAAAGTTGAAGCTTATAATGAAGCCGAAAACGCATACAATATAAAATGGGACATTGTCTCGACCTGCGATGTGCCAAAACAGCCAAAAGGGGTAACGTGCCAAAACGGAGTGCCCATGTTAATCTATTAGAAAATACGGTTATGATTAAAAAACTATTGTTTTTATTTTTGATTTGCCTTTGCTTTATAAACATGCAATGCGAAGATAGTGATGATGTTGTTGATTTAGACTGTGACTTTACGGTTATAATAGATAAGGAAAAATACGATAATTTACATACTGAAAGCTTTAAATTGAGCAATGCAGAAATAGCTGGAAATTGTTTAACGGTTACAGTAAGTGCCTCGGGTTGCGATGGCAATACTTGGGAATATCAATTAGTTGACATTCATTAAAAATTAAAAATAAATGAAAACATTTAAAATAGTTTTAGTTTTAATAGGCATTATTTTTATCTCTTGTTCAGAGTCTGATAATAATAGTGATCTTTATGCTTATCGTTTTTTTAAAAATAAAAAATTGAATATTGTATCAAACGATGTAACTTATATAAAATATGGGGAAATTAAAGAAGGGAACAGCTTGGTTTTCGAATATGAATATTCAACTGAAGGTGGAATTAATGTTGTAGATGACGAATATTCTGAATTTATACGTTTTGAAATTAGTGACAGCATTGATGAATTCAATTTCACAAATGAAGAATTGACTATTGCTAAAATTGTTTTATCAAAATATTGTTATTGTGTTTTTGAAAATAATCCAGATAAAGACTTTTTACCTAAAGGAATTATAAGTGGAGAAAAAATATCTGAAACAGAATGGGATATTTCAATTGACGTTACGTTTTATGGAAATGAGAATAGAAATATAGCGGGTAAATTTAAACTGAAAGAATAACGAAATGTCAAGCCGTATGTGATTTTACTACTAATTTGAATCTACTTACGAAAATCCTAGTGGATAATATAAAACCCTTGCAAATCAATAAAGACCAAGAAATTATATTGAATATTGAAGGTTTGGAATCTTCATTGAATTATAAATATTAATCAACTAAATAAAAAACGCCATGAAATTAAAATTCCTTTTATTAAGCCTTGTCTTTTTCGGCATGATGTCCTGCGATAAAGATAATATTGAATACGAGTTTGTAAAAGTAGCAACACCCGAATTAATGAGCAAAACCGCGTTTAGAAATTCGGTAAAAGCCGAAGCACCCGTTCCAATAAAAGAAGCAGGAAAAATTTATGCCTACAACAACTTCATTTTTATAAACGAAGTAAACAAAGGCATCCACGTTTTAGATAATACCGACCCGAAAAACCCAATGGCTAAAGCATTTATAAACATACCTGGAAATGTAGATATAGCCGTAAAAGACAATCATCTGTTCGCCGATAGCTCGATTGATTTGGTGGTTTTTGATATATCCGATATTAATAATATAACAAAAACAACAACCTTGGAAGATATGTTTTTGCCCATGCCCAATTATGATTTTCCGGCCGATGTTCAAGCTGTTAGTTACAAAGATTATGATTCTAACGAGCACATTATTGTTGGGTGGTCTGCGGTTTTAGAGCGTCGCGAAGTTGGCAATCAACCTGGTTATTACGGGCCTTATTTCGACTTGGCAAACTCTAACTTTGCACCAAGCGCCGAATCCAATACCGGAACAGGAGGCTCATTGGCACGCTTTCAAATTGTAAACAATTATTTGTACACCGTGGGCGAGTCTCAAATGAAAACCTTTAATATTAGTAATTTATCGCAACCTACTTTCGAAAATTCGATTAACGCCGGAATCAATATTGAAACCATGTTTCACGCCGATAATCATTTGTATTTAGGCAGCACCAGAGGTATGTATATTTATAGTTTGGCAAATCCGTCGTTACCAGAGTATGTCTCAGAATTTGTGCATTGGGAAAGCTGTGATCCCGTAGTGGTTGATGGCGATTATGCCTACGTAACCCTGCGCGGTGGTAATTTATGCGGGCAACAGGAAAGTGTTTTGGAGGTTATTGATATTAGCGATAAAACACAGCCAGCCTTAGCGGCACGATATGGATTGGAAAATCCGTATGGCTTAGGCATAAAAGGCCAAATGCTTTTTGTTTGCGATGGTACGGCAGGCTTAAAACTGTTTGATAAATCGGATCCGCTAAACATAGAACTGACAAAATCCTTTGATGAAATTCATGCCACCGATGTTATTCCTTTGGAACATACGTTGATTATGATAGGAGGGGAAACCTTGTATCAATACGAGTATGGCAGTAACAACGATGTAACGTTAATAAGTACGTATTCGTTGCATTGACCCCGTTAAAATTAAAATAGAATAAAAAAATTCTGCTTTTACGCAGGATTTTTTTTGTTAAAAGTATAAAGTTATATATTGCTGAAAAATTTCATTTTAACCCTAACCAAAATATTACCGCAACCAAAATGAATTCGTTTCCCCAATTAGAAGAAAAGATAAACAATGCCAAAAGTTTAGATTTTGGCGACGTAATTTCAGCATCAATCGATTTGTTTAAACAAGTTTGGTTAAAAGGCTTTTTAGCCATTTTGTTTTTAATGGTTGGCGGTTTTGTAATTGCTTTTACGTTTTCATTAATTGGATTGGCCCCAGAAAATTACCTGTTTGAAAATGGGTTTGAAATGGAATCGTTTTTAACCTTCTATTCCGCAAATGCGCTTTATAGTGTTCCGCAGTCTATTTTGGCAAGCACCTTAACTATAGCGTTTTTATCGGCATTTTATAGAATATGTAAAAATCACGTTTTAGGAAAGGATGAAGGCGACGATTACTTTTATTTTTTTAAGAAAGAATATTTTAGCAAAGTGTTTATGCTCGGGTTAATTTACACTGGCATTTCAACACTTGCACAACTCCTGTTTTTTATACCATATATATATGTGCTGGTGCCGCTATCGTATTTCTCCATCATATTTGCCAATAATCCAAATTTAACCGAAGGCGAAATTGTCAAAGCCAGTTTTAAACTTGGTAATAAAAAATGGCTGCTCACATTTGGTGCCATGTTTGTTACCGGCATTTTAGCCATGTTAGGGATTTTGGCTTGTGTTGTTGGCTTGTTCTTTACCATATCACTTGCCTATTTACCTGTGTTCTTTATTTATAAAGAGGTTGTGGGTTTTGAGGAAATTAATGAAATAGACCAAATAGGAATGGGCGACGAATCAAACTATTAAACTAACCATAAAATTAAAATAAATGAATACTATGAACACATTATTACAAAAAATTGAAAATGCAAAAGACTTAGATTTTGGCGATATTTTTGGTAAGTCCATTGAACTTTTTAAAAAGGTTTGGGTGCAAGGTTTGTTGATGCTGCTCTTAACTATGGTATTAATGATACCTATTTATTTAATTACATTTTTACCCATGATGGCCATTGGGGTTATTGAGCCCGAAGCCATGCAACAAGGGCAAGAACCAAATATGGCGCTGCTTATCCCTTTTTATCTTATTACAATAGTATTTAGCTTTTTTGCTATGATTATTGCTTTCGGTTTAAAATCAGCATTTTATAGAATTTGTAAAATAAAGGATTTAAATGAAGCGGGGTCTGATGATTATTTTTACTTCTTTAAAAAGCCCTATTTAGGTAAAACCATAAAATTGGCGGCCATGACCTTCGGAATTAGTCTAATAGCAGCGCTGCTTTGTGTGTTGCCTGTTTTTTATGTTATGGTGCCCATCGCATTAATCAATGTCATTTATGCCTTTAATCCAGACTTAACCGCTTCCGATATCGTAAAAGTTGGATTTAAGTTAGGAAATAAAAAGTGGTTAATAACCTTTGGATTACTTATTATATCCAGTATTTTGGCTCAATTGGTTGGAATGATTATGTGTTTTATTGGGGTGTTCGTCACCGCATCATTTGCATATTTACCAGCGTATTTTGTTTATAAGGAATCCGTGGGTTTTAACGAAACAAGTGCTATTGAAGAAATAGGAACAAGCGTAGAATAAATTTTAAAATCATTGTAAAAGCCTGTGTTTATGCATAAAAATACAGGCTTTTTTTATGAATTAATTCACAGATTATCCATAAAAAGTTATAGATAAACTTTTTTTCATATACATTTGTAGCTTCAAAAAATCAAGTATGGCGAAGAATTTAGTAATTGTTGAGTCACCAGCAAAAGCGAAAACCATTGAAAAATTTTTAGGAAAAGATTTTAAAGTGGAGTCGAGCTTTGGGCATATCGCCGATTTACCTTCAAAGGAATTGGGCGTTAATGTTGATGGTGATTTTAAACCAAAATACGAAGTTTCCAAAGATAAAAAAGCAGTTGTAAAAAAGTTGAAAGACTTAGCTAAAAAAGCAGAAATGGTTTGGTTGGCAAGTGATGAAGATCGCGAGGGTGAGGCCATTGCATGGCATTTAGCCGAAGCTTTAAAGCTGGATAAAGAAAAAACCAAACGTATTGTTTTTCACGAAATAACTAAAACGGCCATTCAACGTGCCATTGATAATCCACGAGGTATCGATTACGATTTGGTTGATGCGCAGCAAGCACGCCGCGTGTTAGACAGAATTGTGGGCTACGAACTCTCTCCAGTGCTTTGGCGTAAAGTAAAAGGCGGTTTGTCGGCAGGTCGTGTACAATCCGTTTCAGTGCGATTAATTGTAGAAAAGGAGCGTGAAATTCAGGGGTTTAAACCGGTGGCTTCCTACAGGATTGATGCGGAGTTTTCAAACGAAGACGGCCAAACTTTCAAAGCCAAACTACCTAAGAATTTTTCAACCAAAGAAGAAGCCCAAAAGTTTTTAGAACAAAATGCTTCAGCCGATTTTAAAGTAGCCGATTTACAAAAAAAGCCAGCTAAAAAATCACCTGCAGCACCGTTTACTACATCAACATTACAACAAGAAGCATCGCGTAAACTTTATTTTTCAGTAAGTAAAACCATGACGATGGCACAGCGCCTGTACGAAGCCGGTTTAATTACTTATATGAGAACCGACAGCGTTAATTTATCCGACGAAGCCAGAAAAGGTGCAGAGGCCGAAATTAAGGCGGCGTTTGGCAACAAATACAGTAAACCAAGAAATTATAAAGGCAAAGCAAAAGGCGCACAAGAGGCTCACGAAGCTATTCGTCCAACAAATTTTGCAACACATTCGGTTGATATCGATTATGACCAAGCACGGTTATACGATTTAATTTGGAAACGTTCAATTGCCTCGCAAATGAGTGAAGCAGAATTGGAGCGAACCAATGTTAAAATCAGTGCATCAACACATAAAGAAACCTTTACAGCAAACGGCGAAGTCATCACTTTTGATGGTTTTTTAAAAGTGTATTTGGAAGGTACCGATGATGAAGATGTTGAGCAAGATGGTATGTTACCGGCCATGAAAACCAACGAGACTCTGCTTAATAATTACATTACAGCAACCCAGCGTTATACGCGTCCGCCAGCAAGATACACCGAAGCTTCTTTAGTAAAGAAATTAGAAGAATTGGGTATTGGTCGTCCGTCTACTTATGCGCCAACCATTTCAACCATTCAAAACAGAAATTACGTTGAGAAAGGAACGGTTGAAGGTGAAGAACGAAACTATGCACAACTCACTCTTAAAAGCGGACAAATAAAAGATAAAACACTTACCGAAAAAGTGGGTTCAGATAAAGGAAAACTCGTTCCGACTGATATAGGAATGATTGTAACCGATTTTTTAGTCAATCATTTTGAGCAGATTTTAGATTACAATTTCACGGCAAAAGTGGAAGCCGATTTTGATGATATTGCCGATGGTAAAGAGGATTGGACTAAAATGATGAAATCGTTTTATAAAGATTTTCATCCGCAGGTTGAAGATGTAAAAGAAAATGCCGAAAGAGAATCTGGTGAACGTGTTTTAGGTAAAGACCCCAAAACGGGTAAGCAAGTTAGTGTACGATTGGGCAAGTTTGGGCCTATGGTGCAAATAGGTACGGTTGATGACGACGAAAAGCCACAATTTGCAAGCTTAAGCCCAGATCAACAATTAAATACCATTACCTACGATGAAGCCATGGATTTGTTCAAGCTTCCAAAAGATTTAGGAACTTTTGAAGGTGAAGATGTTCAAGTTAACAACGGGCGTTATGGGCCTTACGTTAAGCACGGCAGCGTATTTGTATCGTTGCCAAAAGGCACCGACCCGCTAAGCGTAGAGCTAGACGATGCCATTGTTTTAATTAAAGAAAAACAAAAAGCCGATGCTCCTATATATATGTATAAGGATTTACCGGTGCAAAAAGGTAAAGGGCGTTTTGGGCCATTTATAAAATGGAACAATATGTTTATTAACGTAAACAAAAAATACGATTGGGATAATTTATCTGATGAAGATATTGTTGAATTGATTGAAACAAAAATTCAAAAAGAAATCGATAAAGTCATTCATAATTGGGAAGATGAAGGCATTCGTGTTGAAAAAGCACGTTGGGGAAGGCACAATGTTGTAAAAGGAAAGGTAAAAGTAGAATTGGCAAAAACCGTTGATGTGTCAGACATGACATTGGAAGAGGCCAAGGCTTTAATTGAAGCTAAAGCACCCAAAAAGAAAACAGCCAAAAAGAAAACGACCAAGAAAAAAACAACAGCTAAAAAGAAATAATTTATGAACTTTAATTTTCTTGCACCTGTTTCAGATTTGGTTGTAGCGCATAACGAGTTACTCTCATCGCAGGCGTTGGGACGGAAAATACGAATTCATTCTGCTCAAAATGGTATCCCAGATTTAGATGGTGTTAATATTGCGATCCTCGGTGTTTTAGAAAATAGAAACGACGTAAATTATATTGGCGAAGAATTTCAACTTAACGAAATCAGAAAATCGCTGTATGCCCTTTTTCCCGGAAGTTGGAGTACTACTGTTGCCGATTTAGGTAATATAGACAAGGGCGAAAGTGTTGAAGATACTTATTTTGCATTAAAAGAAGCCATTACCATATTGGTTAAAAGGAAAATAATCCCGCTTATTTTGGGTGGCTCTCAAGATTTAACCTATGCCAATTATAGGGCTTACGATGCCTTAATACCCATGGTTAACGTGGTAAATGTAGATAGCAAATTTAATTTAGGCGATTCGGCAAAACCCATAAAAAACAACAGTTTTGTTGGGAAGATTATTTTAGACGAACCCTACAACCTGTTTAATTATGCCACCATAGGCTACCAAACCTATTTTAATTCGCAGGAAGAAATCGATTTGATGGATAAGCTTTATTTTGAATCGTATAGATTGGGTCAAGTGTCAAACGATATAACCATTGTCGAGCCGGTACTGCGCGATGCCAATATTGTAAGTATCGATTTAAGCGCCGTAAAAGCGTCAGAGCTTAGCATCAACCAAAAATTTTCACCCAACGGTTTAGATGGTAAAGAAATTTGTGCCATTGCACGTTATGCAGGTATAAGTAATAAGGTGTCGTCGTTCGGAATTTATGAATATAAACCATCAAAAGACGACGAAATTACATCACTCCTAATTGCCCAAATGATTTGGTACTTTATCGAAGGTGTTAATTTTAGAGTGAAAGATGATGATTTCTCAGATGAAAAAAGCTATCAAAAATTCATTGCTTTGGTCGATGAGCAAGAACTGGTGTTTTACAAGAGTGTAAAAACAGGCCGGTGGTGGATTGAGATTCCTTTTTTATCAGAAGTCAATAATAAATTAAAAAGGCATACGTTATTACCTTGCATGCATCAAGATTATTTGGATGCCTGCAAAAATAAGGTGCCAGAACGGTGGTATAAAGCATTTCAAAAGAATTGTATCTAAAAGACAAAGTATGGTCAAACCGTCTATTTTGTCGGTGAAATGTAATTTTTTCACGATGAAATGTAATTTTTTTGTAAAAAAAGTTGTTTTTTAAAAAATATATAAATATGTTTACGCTCTCGAATATGAAGCTTAAATAATTAACCTCGAGTTTTCTATGGATATGAAGAAGTTTATTTTATTAACCGCAGTATTAACATTACTAGCTAGTTGTGGCTCTAAAGATAGAGGTGAATTAGTAGGTGTTAAAGGTAAAAAATGGCACCCAGAAAAGCCGTATGGAATGGAACTTGTTCCTGGTGGCGCATTTATAATGGGTAAAGCCGACGACGATCTTGCCGGCATACATGATGCTCCCGCAAAAACAGTGACTGTTAGAGCGCTATATATGGACGCTACCGAAATCACTAATAGCGAGTACCGCCAATTTGTAAATTGGGTGAGAGATTCTATAGTAAGAATGAAGCTTGCTGTTTTAGCCGATGAGGTTGGAAAAATTCCAGAAGATGGAGGAATTGGAGAATATGCTTTTAAAGATGCCGATACGGCAAACATGTCGGTTTACGAAAAATACATGTTCGAAAACTATACTGGTTTAGGACCAACAGGTTACGAGGGAAGAAAAATAAACCACGATGTCGATTTAATTTTTGATACGGCCGAATATCCAGATGAGTATTATACAGAGGTTATGGATACCATGTATTTGCCATTGGAGGAATCATATAATGGTCAGCGTACCTGGGATGTTAAAAGGTTTAAGTTCCAATATAGTTATATGGATATTCAAGAAGCTGCACGTAACAGAGGTGTTAAACGTAGTGAAGTAATTAAGAAAGAAGCATTACCTATTTATCCAGACACCACAGTATGGATTAGAGATTTTGCTTATTCGTATAACGAGCCCATGCATAACGATTATTTTTGGCACGATGCTTATAGCGAGTATCCAGTTGTGGGGATAACTTGGAAACAAGCCAAAGCCTTTTGTGAGTGGAGAACCATTAACAAAAACGCTTATCAGAAATCTAAAGGAGCAGCCTTTGTAAATAGATTCAGATTACCATCTGAAGCAGAATGGGAGTACGCCGCCAGAGGTGGTCTGCAAGCGGCAACATACCCTTGGGGCGGGCCTTACACAAAAAGCGACCGAGGTTGTTTTCTGGCAAACTTTAAACCTGTTCGTGGCGATTATGCAGCAGATCAAGCATTGTACACCGTAGAAGCTAAATCTTACGAGCCTAACGATTATAACTTATACAATATGGCCGGTAATGTTTCAGAATGGGTAAATGCATCTTACGATCCAAACTCATACGAATACACGTCAACAATTAATCCAAGTGTAAACGATAACAACAATCAACGTAAAGTTGTTAGAGGTGGTTCTTGGAAAGATGTGGCATACTTTTTACAAGTAAGTACAAGAGATTACGAATATGCAGATTCTGCAAGAAGTTATATAGGTTTCAGAACCGTACAAGATTACATGGGGACACAAGTAACTGGTCAGTAACCTTAATTAAAATTTAATTAAATCAAATCAATAATAATAACTATTAATTAACCTACTTAAGTATTACTACTTAAAATTTAAAACCGAAAAATTATGGCACAGTCAAAAGCAAGTAAAAGATTTATGAATATGGCTTACGGATTAGGAGCATCAATTGTAATTGTTGGCGCCCTGTTCAAAATTATTCACTTTGAAATAGGTCCTTTAACAGGTAACGTAATGTTAACCTTGGGTCTTGTAACCGAAGCAATTATTTTTGCAATATCGGCATTCGAACCAGTAGACGAAGATTTAGATTGGTCTTTAGTGTATCCAGAATTAGCTGGAGGACAGGCTGATAAAAAAGAAAAAGAAAACCCACAGGGACTTTTATCTAAGAAATTAGACGAGCTTTTAAAAGATGCCAAAATTGATGGCGAACTAATGGCTAGTTTAGGCGACAGCATTAAAAACTTTGAAGGTGCCGCAAAAAACATATCTTCTACGGTAGAGTCGGTTGAAGCTTCTAAAAAGTACGGTGAAGAGCTAACCCTTGCTGCTGCACAGATGGAGTCTTTAAACAGCCTGTATAAAGTACAGTTGGAAAGCATCAATAAACAAGCAGCCATTAACGAAGAGTCTGTAGAAAATGCTGCTAAATTAAAAGAGCAAATGCAATCTTTAGCGTCAAATTTATCGTCGTTAAACGGCGTGTACGGTGGTATGTTAACTGCAATGAACAAAAACTAATTAGGGGGTTAACCCAATTAATAATTAACCAAAAACCTAATTAGACATGGCAGGAGGAAATTTATCACCACGACAGAAAATGATTAATCTGATGTATTTAATATTTATAGCAATGCTAGCTTTAAATATGTCGAAAGAAGTGCTTTCAGCCTTCGGATTAATGAACGAAAGACTTGTAGAGTCAAACGAAGCCGCCGAGGCTCGTAACAATAATTTTGTAGCAAGTTTAAAACTCAAAGCAGAGGAGCAGCCTGAAAAATACGAGCCTTTAAAAGCCGATGCAGAGAAATTGCATAAGTTGGCTACGGATTTCGATAGTTATTTAGCAGAGCTAAAAGGCAAAATGCAAGCCACTGTTGATGATCCTACCGATTACGAAATAATGGACAAAGGCGATTACCTTGACCAAAATTTCTTTAAAGGCGATAAAATAAAACCAGAAGGTCAAGAGTTTTTAAGCCAAATCAATACTTTTAGAGAAGGCGTGGTATCTTTATTGGAAGGTAAGAAAGGAATGGAAAACGTTATTAAAGACGTTAAGGAGAAATTCAATACCGATCAAGAAATCAATAGAGATGGCATAAAGGTAGATTGGTTGGATTACCACTACAAAGGCTTTCCTTTGGTAGCATCGTTAACTAAAATGACACAGCTTCAAGCGGATGTAAAAACAACTGAATCTGAAGTTTTAAGCAACATGTTGCAAGGTACACTTTCCAGTGAGGTATCAATGACCAACTACACCACATTAATGGAGACTTCAAAGTCAGCTTACTTTAACGGTGAGCAGTTTGACGGACAAATTGTGTTAGGACGTAAAGATGCTTCTACAAAACCTAGTAGAGTAGAATTGACTTTAGACGGCAGACCGCTATCTGAAAATCAATATACTATTGAAGATGGTAAAGTGAAATTAAAAATAGGAACCGGCGGTGTTGGCGAACATAAAATTGAGGGTAAATTAATTTTCGACCAAGATGGTGAAGAAATTGAAGTGCCTGTAAATTCATCATTCGCAACCGTTGCAAAACCAAATGCAGCAACTATTTCAGCTGATAAAATGAACGTGGTTTATAGAGGTGTAAAAAACCCAATGACTATTTCATTTGCTGGTATTCCTGATAATAAAGTATCTGCAAGTGCTCAAGGTTTATCAAGAAAATCTGGAAGTAGCTATGTTATGGATGCGACAAGAATTAAAGGAAGAGAAGTTACTATTAACGTAACTGGTACTTTGCCAGACGGTGGTAGAGTAAGCGATAACGCAAAATTCAGAATTAAGGATTTACCAAAACCAACAGGTACGGTAAGAGGTGAAGATGGGGCATTGAAAATGCAACGTAACAGCCTTGAAATATCTACTATTGGTGCTAAATTTGACGATTTCGATTTCGAATTACCATTACGTGTTACAGGATTTAAATTTAAAGTTCCTGGGCAACCCACAATAAATGTTAACGGAAACAAGTTAGATAGTAGAGCCAAAGGTGCTTTACGTAAAGCTAAACGTGGTTCTGGAGTTCAAATATTCGATATTGAAGCTAAAGCCAGTGGTGTTAGCGTGATCCTTAAAAAAGTATCGCCAGTATTTGTTGAGCTTACAAACTAGATAAAACCATTAGAGATAATCTTTAAAAGAAAGATTATCTCTAATAATTAAATTGTAAAATAGAAATTAAGATGAACTTAAAAAGTTTTTTATTAACCGTAACAACTGTTTTTACAGTGTCTGGTGTAATGGCACAAGCTAATATACTAAACGCCAAAAGCCCTGAGGAAATTGGGGTGCGAACAGAGGCCCAAAAAGCAGTCGATAACGATAAACCTTTGGAATATGGCTACGTTGACGATAGAGACGTTCTTTTCGCTAAAATGGTTTGGGAAAAGATTGTTTTGGATGAGCGTTCTAATTTTCCGTTGTACTATCCTATCGATACTAATAATATCGGTAAAAACAGACGTTCGTTGTACGATGTGCTTATGAAAAGCGTAAAAGACGGAAAAATAAAAAACATTTATGATGATTCGTACTTTACAACTAAGCGGACTTTAAAAGATATTGAAGCGGCCTTAACCATGATTGATACAACCGAATTGGGTATCGAGCAATTAAATGCCGGTGAAGAGTTGTCTCCGGAGTATATTAACAGACGTGATATTACGGCTGCTGATATTAAAGAATATCATATTAAAGGCCTTTGGTATTTTGATAAGCGTCAATCGGAAATGAAATACCGTTTATTAGGCATTGCACCAGTGGCACCCGATGTGAATTTTATTGATACGGACGAGCCAGATTTAGTACCTCTATTTTGGGTGTTTTTCCCAGATGCCAGAGAGGTGCTTCACGAAGCAAAATCGTTTAATAACGAGAACAGCTCCATCCCTTTTTCTTTCGATCATATATTGAATTCGAGACGTTTTCACGGATATATATATAAAGAAGAAAATGTACAAGGCGATAGAACAATTAGCGAATATGTATCTGATAATGCATTAATGCAACTGTTGGAATCTGAACGTATCAAAGATAAAATTCGAGATTTCGAATTGGATATGTGGACCTATTAAGTCGCACAAAACAGAATATTGTAAAAAGACTGCTTATTTAAGCAGTCTTTTTTTGTACAAAAAAAACACTCATGTGTCAGGTTGAGCGCAGTCGAAACCTAAATAAATAATTGAAAAGTTTAACCCTCAAAATGGTATCTTCGCAACTTATGCAAGTAGATTACATTATAGTCGGCATCGGATTAGCAGGTATTAGTTTTTGCGAACAGTTAAAGGCCAATAACAAAACATTCGTGGTTTTTGATGATAAATCGCAGCAATCATCTGTAGTTGCGGGCGGTCTGTACAATCCCATTGTGTTAAAACGATTCACATCGGTTTGGAAAAGCAAAGCGCAATTACATATGGCATTGCCCATGTACGCCAAATTGGAGCAAACACTCAACATAAAATTGGATTATAAAATTCCGGTGTATCGAAAATTTGCATCGCTGGAGGAACAGAACGATTGGTTTTCAGCAACTGATAAACCCCTGTTGGCTGAGTACCTTTCAACAAATATTATTAAAAATGAAAATAACGCCATTGAGGCGCCTTTTGGTTTTGGCGAAGTGTTGCAAACGGGTAGAATTGACGTAAAATGTTTAATAGATGCTTATAAAAACGAACTTTTAAAAGAGCAACTATTTTTTGAAGACACTTTTAATTATGAGGCTATTGAAATTATTGAAAATGGTGTAACATATCAAAACATTAAAGCAAAACATATGGTGTTTGCTGAAGGTTTTGGGGTTGTTAAAAATCCGTTTTTTAATACTTTACCCTTGGTGCCAACAAAAGGTGAACTTTTAATAATCGAAGCAACAGATTTAAAGATAGATTTCGTGCTTAAATCTGGTGTGTTTTTAATTCCGTTGCATAATGATTTATATATTGTTGGTGCCACCTACGACTGGGACGATACCACAAATAAAACGACTGATAAAGCCAAAGATGCCCTTTTAAGCAAGCTTAAAAAGTTAATTAGGTGCCCGTTTAAAGTGGTTAATCAAGTGGCGGGAATACGGCCGACCGTAAAAGACAGACGCCCCTTGGTTGGCCAACATGCCACCTATAAAAATATGTATGTTTTAAACGGGTTGGGCACACGAGGCGTTATGATTGGCCCTTATGTGGCGCAGCAGCTGTACCAATTTATTGAAAACGATGTGCCTTTAGAAAATGAAGTTGATATTAAACGTTTTACCAATTAAAGTTGTGTTGTTGCGTTAGGGATTGAACGGCATGTTTGAGCTCGCCGACGCAGGAGGAAGCGAGTAGTGAAAGCCCGACCTTTAGGTAACGCCCAAAAAGACATTATTTTTTAGCCAAATTTTTGTCGTAATGTATAAAAAGGTTAATCCAAATATTTCTGGAAAGCCTTAAAATAACAGGCATAAAAACAATGAGTGTTGCTATTATGGCGATAAAAACGTTATGTATGCTGGCATTGAAAATAAAAAACGAAACTACAAATGCTGCAGTTGCAAACGCAATGCCCACGGCATAACTTACATACATGGAGCCGTAGAAAAACGACGGTTCGATTTTGTATTTGGTGCCGCAATTCGAGCAAGTTTCGTGCATGCTTAAAGCCTCTGTAAGTATATACGGATTCTTGTTTTTAAACATAGGCTCTTCATGACATTTAGGGCAGGTGCCAGTAAAAATGCTATATAATTTTGATCCTTTTTTAAACATATATTTTAATGTACTTTTGCAATCGCAATCGAAAAATCATTTCTCGACTTTTTGTCGCGATTTCCTTTTTAAAATTGTCTTTCTCGCTAAGTCGGGAATTTAGAGCAAAAATAACCTTTAATAATTAAGTGTTGGTAATTTAAGTTACATTTCTATGATGAACATTCATAATTTATCGATTTCGTTTCAAGGCGAATACCTATTCGAAGACATTACATTTAAACTTGGTAATGGCGATAGGGTTGGTCTTATTGGAAAAAACGGCGCTGGTAAATCGACGATGCTAAAAATTTTATCTAAGGAAATGGAACCCGATTCTGGGCAAATTGCAGCCGACAAAGAACTTAAAATCGGTTTTTTAAAGCAGGACATTGATTTTGTTTTTGGAAGAACCGTACTCGAGGAAGCTTACGAAGCTTTTACCGAAATAAAAGAATTGGAAGCCAAAATGGAAACGGTAAACACCCAAATGGCAGAACGTACCGATTATGAAAGTGAAGGCTACCACCAACTGATGGTTGATATTAACGAACTACAGCATCAATACGAGATTTTAGGCGGATACAATTACCAAGGCGATACCGAAAAGATTTTACAAGGCTTGGGTTTTAAACGCGAAGATTTTAATATGCTTACCGATACCTTTTCTGGCGGTTGGCGCATGCGTATTGAATTGGCAAAGCTTCTTCTTCAGAATAATGATATTTTATTATTGGATGAGCCTACCAATCACTTGGATATTGAATCCATAATTTGGCTTGAGGGTTTTTTAAAAGGCTACCCTGGTGCTGTGGTTATTGTGTCGCACGATAAAATGTTTTTGGATAACGTAACCAACAGAACCATTGAAATTTCGCTAGGTAGAATTTACGATTACCCCAAACCCTATACCAAGTATTTGGTATTGCGTGAAGAATTGCGAACGCAACAATTGGCATCTCAAAAAAATCAGCAAAAACAGATTGAACAGACCGAGAAACTTATTGAGAAGTTCAGGGCCAAAGCCTCAAAAGCCACCATGGCGCAGTCGCTTATAAAAAAGCTGGATAAGATTGATAGGATTGAGGTTGATGAAGACGACAATAGTGTGATGACCCTTAATTTTCCGGTTTCGATAACCCCAGGAAAAGTAGTGGTTGAGGCTGAAGGCGTATCAAAAAATTACGGTGATAACCAAGTTTTAAAAGATATTGATTTGCTTATTGAGCGCGATAGTAAAACAGCATTTGTTGGGCAAAACGGACAAGGTAAATCGACGTTAGCAAAAATTATTGTTGGCGATATAAAATATAACGGACATTTAAAGTTGGGCCATAATGTACAGATAGGCTATTTTGCGCAAAACCAAGCCGAATATTTAGATGGCAATAAAACGGTGCAGGATACCATGATTGATGCCGCAAACGAAACCAATAGAAGTAAAGTGCGCGATATTTTAGGCTCGTTTTTATTTAGGGGCGATGAGGTTGATAAGTACGTGCGTGTGCTTTCTGGAGGCGAGCGTAACCGTTTGGCATTGGCTAAATTAATGTTACAGCCTTTTAATGTTTTAATCATGGACGAGCCTACAAACCATTTGGATATTAAATCTAAAAACGTACTGAAAGAGGCTTTAAAACGATTTGAAGGCACTTTGATTTTAGTATCGCACGATCGTGATTTTTTACAAGGATTGACCAATAAGGTTTACGAATTTAAAGACCATAAAATAAGAGAATATTTAGGCGATATCGATTATTATTTAGATCAGCGTAAAGTTGAGAGTTTGCGCGAAGTTGAAAAACGCACTGTGGTTAAAGAAACTCCTAAAGTAAAAAAGCAACAAACTTACGAAGACCAGAAAAAGCTAAAGTCTTTAAATAATAAATTGAGCAATGTCGAGTCGAAGATTAATCAAATAGAACGCCAGATTAAAGCTATTGATGCATCGCTCGAAATCAATTATGAAGAAGTAACATCTCAACCCAATTTCTTTGAGAACTATCAAAAAAAGAAAACGGATTTAGAAGGTTTTATGCAAAAATGGGAAGATATCCATCTTGAAATCGAGCAACTCACCGATTAGGATATGTTAAAATTTTATGTATTACATCGATTAAAATAGTATTTAATCTGTATAACGCCTATTTTCGTAAGTGAATTAATCCCAAATCTATTTATGATGAAGAATTTGAAATTTATGGTTGTATGCTTTCTAGTATCAGCATATTCTTTTGCCAACATTTCCTCGAATGAAAAAGACGCTTTAATTGCTTTATATAATTCAACAAACGGTAGCGAATGGAACTCTACTTGGGATTTAAACGCTTCTGTAGATTCGTGGTACGGTGTAACTATGGAGAATGATAAAATTGTTGAATTAAATTTACCATTTAACAATCTTCAAGGACATTTGCCAAAAGAAATTGGCAACCTTGTTTATTTAAAGAAATTAAATTTTGGATTTAATAAATTAACGGGAAAAATTCCATCAGAATTAGCAAATTTAAAAGCACTGACTTCTTTAGAATTGTTTATGAATAGTTTTGAAGGTGAAATACCAGCAGAACTTGGAAGTTTAACAAAACTAGAATCATTAAAATTATACAGCAATAAGCTTTCGGGAAATATCCCGATGGAGTTGATGGGTTTAACCAATTTAAAAGAGCTTTTATTAGGGAGCAACTTTTTAACGGGCACGATTCCTAACCAAATTTACGCTTTGTCAAAATTAGAAAAGCTAAGTGTTATGGACAATAGAATGGATGGCGAAATACCAGTTGAAATTGCGCAATTAACCGAGTTGCAAGAGTTATTGTTATCAAGCAATAAATTTTCGGGCGATTTACCAATGGAGTTTATGAACTTAACTAAATTGAACACATTTATGGTAAGCGACAATAATTTAAACAAGGAATATATCAGCGCTTCCGGGAAGAATCCACCGAGTTTAATGCATTTAGAATTACAGAATGCAACGGCTACGATGGATATTGAAAAAGAATAGTTAGAGTAAAGTTTGTTTTATAAATTAGTAAAATAGATAGCAATTATTGTTATCTATTTTTTTTTTAGTTTTATGCAGAAATGGAAGAGCATTATTTTACGTGTCCGTATTGTTGGGAAACTATTTCGATGTTGTTAGACAATTCTGTATCCAGTCAAGTTTTTATAGAGGATTGTGAGGTTTGCTGTAACCCAATTGAAATTTCCATACGTTTTTCAAATTCAGAATTAGTACATTTTCAGGCAGATAGCATTGGGCAATAATATTTTGTGAATTTATTATTGTAGAAATTAAAAAGGGTTGTATATTTGCAGTCCTATATCGCGGGATAGAGCAGTAGGTAGCTCGTCGGGCTCATAACCCGAAGGTCACTGGTTCGAGTCCAGTTCCCGCTACTAGTAAAAACAAGGGTTTCAAGAGATTGAGACCCTTGTTTTATTTCTATGGGTACAGAATAGGTACAGAATAATGCTTTTTTCGTGTTCTACATAATATTTGTTGTTATTTATCCTCTTTGCCTATTAAAAGTTATGAATTTATGCCTTAAATCATACTTTTTTTATAATCAATCAGCCCATTCTCAATATTATATTCTACGCCAGAAAGCACATTAATTGATTTTACTTATAAAATGTTTGGTTGTAATTCTTGCATAATGACATAAAAAATTTTAAATTCGTGTTTTGCGAATCGCGAAATAAAAACAAAAAGTATGAAGAAGCATAATGGAATGCGTCCACATGATATTGTTATTTTATTAAAAATAGTAGCAAAGGGTGATCATGATTGGTTGATGAAAGATATTGCAAACGAGCTTTTTATTAGTAACAGTGAAGTAAGCGAATCTTTAAATCGTAGTGTCCTTGCAGGTCTTATTGCTAGTGATAAAAAACGTGTTATGAGACAAGCTTTAGTGGAATTTATAACATCGGGATTAAAGTATGTGTATCCACAACAACCAAGCGGTTTAGTAAGGGGGATTCCAACAGCACATAGTGCGCCGCCACTTTCTGAAATTATACAAAGTGAAGAAATATATGTATGGCCATATGCAGAAGGAAATGTTAGAGGGTTTTCTATTGAGCCCTTACATCCAAATGTACCAAAAGCAGCATTAAAAGATCATGTACTACATGAATTATTGGCATTAGTAGATGCTATACGTTTAGGGAATGTTAGGGAGCAAAAATTTGCAACACTAGAACTTGAAAAACATTTCAATTGAAAAACACAATTATAAATAGAATAATCATTCAACGAGTAGCGCAAGCATTGGGTGAACTTAACAATGAAGTTATCTATGTTGGGGGAGCAACCGTCAGCTTATATATCAATGATCCAGCTGCAGATGATGTTAGACCCACAAAAGATATTGATATCAGTATCAAAATTATATCTATAACACATTTAGAAGAAATTAGAGAAAAATTAGTAGAAAAAGGATTTAAACAATCAGCAGATTTAGGTGTGATTTGCAGATTTAAGCTTGATAATATTTTGGTAGATGTTATGGGAACTAAGCCCGTAGGTTGGGCGCCTGCTAATCCCTGGTTTGAATTAGGTTTTGAACATAAAGAACAAATTCAATTGGATGAACATACCATTAATATAATGCCATTACCTTACTTTTTAGCCAGTAAGTTTGTAGCTCATGCGGACCGAGGAGGAAATGATCCTAGGATGAGTCATGATTTTGAGGATATTATTTATATTTTAGATAATCGTACAGATTGGCATGAAATAGTTATTAGTGCCAATAATAAAGTTAAAGCTTATTTGCTTCAACAATTTCAAAATATTTTAGAATCAAATAGGATGCAGGAAGCTATTTTGGGGAATCTTTATTATGAAACTCAAGAAACTAGATACAAAATGATAATGACGAAAATTCAATCACTATTTAAATAATACTAATGTCTAATAGTAAACATGCTCATTACAGGTATAATATTCTAGATAAGTGTTTTAGAAGACGTCAAAAGCCTATGACTTTTGAAGAATTACTGTCTGAAGTAAATGAAGGAATAGATGAGCTATATCCTGGTGAATCAGTCCAAGTAAGAACACTTCGAAGTGATATAGCCTTATTTAGAAATATTGAAAAGGGTTTTGGAGCGCCATTATCTGTGCAAAAAGATATGGGTAAGGAAGTGTATTGTTATTCAGATCAGAACTATTCTATTGCGCAGAAAAAGCTATTGCCATATGAGCAATATCTAATAGATGCAGCTCTGCAATTATTGGAACGTTATGATGAAAACCCGAAATATGATAAACTTTCTGAAGCATTGGTATTATTTCAAGATGAAGAAGGAGTCGCTTCTATACCGAATTATGATAAGATATTATTTTATGATAAGAATGAAGCTTATGAAGGCTTAAGCCATTTAAAACCAATTTTCTTAGCTATAAGGAATAAAGAAGTTTTGAATATCATTTTTCAAGGGTTTAATGATGAACAACCTAAAAGATTTATATTTCATCCTTATGTATTAAAGCAATACAATCAAAGATGGTTTGTATTTGGCTACAATCAAACCGACAACAAGATGTATTGGAGCATTCCGTTAGATGATAGACTTAAGCAATTTGAAGTTACCCATGAGTTAGAGTTTATTAACGATAATACAGATTGGGCTTCATTTTTTAATCAAATGGTAGGTATAAGAAAACAAAGTATTACTCAAGAACAACCAATTCCTGAAAAAGTAGTTTTAAGATTTAATCCAAATCGTCTCCAATATTTCAAAACCAAACCAATTCATCCATATTGGGATGAATTTACGGAAGAAGGCAAAGAAAATCAAGTATTTTTTGAAACTATTATTAATCTTGAGTTAATTCAGCAATTACTTTCCTATGGAAAAGATGTCGAAGTGATTGAACCTGTTAGTTTAAAAAGTAAAATGAAAGAGCATGTGGAAGTAATGCAAGAGTATTATAATTAGTGTCTGTGCAAATACTTTGCATATTTAATAACTTATTTTGAATTATTGAAATAAATTTTAATAAAAAGCTGGTAAGCACAATTTAACTAATAGCCAATGAGTTTTTTTTCTTCTTTACTGCATAAACGTAATATACCTAAACATCATGGTCGACCTCTATGGAAATATCTTTTAACCAATGAGGAATTTCAGAGACTTAGTTTTACATTGCAATTTGGGAATATTGATACCATAGACCCAAGGGATGTTACACTTTATTATGCACAATGGTGGAAAGAAAACTACAACGGAGGAATTCCCAGTAAACAGGATATTTTTGACTCTTTAGGAGGAAATATTAGGTTTAATTTAACATACGATGAATTTTATAAATTAGCCAGAATGGGTGCACAAATATTGGGTATTAAATGGATTAAAAAACAAAATACCCTCTATTTCAAAACACTACTGCTGCAAGGAGGGCTTCCTCTAAAGCATATTTCAGAAAATCATGGAAATTACAAAGCTTTCTTAGAGGCTGTTTTAGAAGAACAGCCAGAAACAATAGAAGATTTTATGTTCAAAACTCACATAATTGACCTCTTACCTAAATCTAGTCAAAATGATATCATATACGAAAATTGTCTTGAAATAGTTAAATCAATTTTAAATAACGATGGTGAATATGATAAATTACTTGAATCAGAAGACTCTCTAAAAGATATTTCAAGTGCATTAAAGGTTAAAAGTGCTTCACTAACAAAAAAAATAAAACAATCGAAAACTAAAAATTATTGGTTACTCAGTTTTAAAAATAATGAATGTAATATCTTCTTGAGACTAGGTTTAGCTAATACTTATACTAAAGATACTTTAAGTGATATTTTAGGATTTGAAGCGCTAGAAAGAGATTATCAATTTTTTATGGATGATAATCTAGTATGTGTTTTTCGTAAAATGGCAAATGGACAATTTAAAACAGACTGGTATAATCAAGAGAATAAAGAATGGGATCTTTCTACTGGTCTCCCTTACACATACGTAATTTGCAATGAAAAGAAGACTGAGTTACCAGATTATATACAAACTATTCCAAACCTAGAAGAACCTAGTTTATGGGCCAGATTTAACGATAAAGAATGGCGACTAATTAAGGGTTATGCAGCCTCAAATAAAGAAGCAGCCGTATTGTTTCCTACTCATTGGAAATGTGACCTACCTTCTTCCCTGATTTCATTATATACAAAGAGTTTTTTTTGGATGCCGTTTGAAGGCGAAGTAGATATTCAATTTGAAGAAGAGATTAAAACATATATGAGCGGTGTCAGTTCTTTCGACTGGATAATAGAAAATAAAAAACCAATTTGGATGTTGAAATCTAACTTACCAGTTGTTCAAGGAATTCCAAATATACTAGTTTATGATGATGAAGGGTATGATATTAAAAGGAATCGATTTAAAGTATGGATAAAGAAACACAATTCTAAAGATATTTGGGAAAACCTTTCTAGGTTAAGCTATATTTCTACTGGATGTTTTGATTTAAGAATTGAAAAAGATGATTTAATAGCTCACGATGTTTTTTTTAATATAGGAAATCTACAAGCCCGATATTCAAACCAATCTATTCATTCGGCACTAATTGAATTTAGAAACCTTGATTATTTTGAATGTAAACTAAATGAATCAACATTAGTACAAATAGAAGAGGATAATAATCGTTATGTTTTAAAAGTAAACACAGAGCTTTCTAAAATCCCTACTATTATAAAAGGTTCTCTAGGTTTCCCTAGTAAAAAGAAGCTCTTCTTCGATTTACTTTCACCTTTTCAAGGGATGGCGATTATAGATAAAGATGGTCAAATTATTAATGAAGATCAACCTTTATCTCTTGCCAATCTTTATGGGATGCGTATTCTTAGTACACCTAATACCGAGACTTTACTTAAAATTAAAAACAGCCTAAAAACAGATGTAAAAATCATTAAGGAGATAAAAGAATCTAATCAGCCAGTGATTTCTTTTAAAGATGAAATAGTAAGACTATTTTATCTAGCGGATGCTATGGATTTTAAAAATACTGTTTGTCTTGAGTTATCAGAGGGAAAGCATAAGAAAATCTATAAAATCTCAGGATTTAGTCATATGCTTGACATTGACAATCAATTAAGGAACAAGGTTAGTCTTTTAAATTCTAATGATAATCTTGAATTATTTGCAATCCCAGTAAATTGTACTGCAGATGAAATTGAAATTATTTCACTTGTGCGAAATGATGAATCATATGTTATTCCCTCTACTGACATTTCAAATCAATTTATTATAATTTCTTCAAAAAAAGAAGGGAAACAATTAATGCCTCGTTTTGTAAATACAGGTGATTTTTTTCTTGGTGTAGATAAATACGAACGTATTGAGAACTACCATAAAGAATTAACAATCACAACTTACAATGATGATGTTTGGCAACAGGTCTTAGCGTACTTTAAGATTTGTGTTCAATATGATTTACCGTTTTCGACCTTTGATCAATTACGAGCTATTTCTAGGGGTTCTGAAGTTGCGTCAAGAGCTTTCTTGTTTTTAGGAATTAATCAATCTGACTCAACTGAATATATCCAAAAAGCAATACCAGAGATGGAGAAAGATTTGGGTTTTTGTTTTCATTGGATAACAAAAACAGATTGGGGAAATGCTATAGCAGAGATTAATGAACCCGATAATTACAAATATTACAGCCATATAGCTGAGCTTATTTCTTCTTATATGGGTGAGAATGGCTTGCAAAAACTCTTTAAGTTTATAAGTGGTTCAAATATTGAATCAGAACCAATCTTACAAAGAAATATCCTTGACTTGAGGTCTCAACTAGGAACTAGAGTTCTTGGAGAGCTACCATATAATAGTCCTAAAATAAATGGAAATTATAATATTCAAGTTGAAGAGCACCATCAGGTCAGATTGCTTTTACAAGCCCCAATTGCCGTTGCAGAATCTATTAGTGATAGGCAGAAGGACTACCCTATATGGGCAGGTGATGAAAAAAGAGAAGTCATAAGAAGAAATATTCAATACAGTCAATATCTAAAACCAGATTTTTACAACAAAACAATTTTCCACGCCCTTAAAAGATGCTAAATCTATGAATTTTAAAGAATTTTATAATAAAACAGAGAATAGATTGAATGATGCTATATTATCGCTTTGGGCTACTGGTGATAAAGAAATGCAAGACTACTTTAAATTCTTATTATCTCAAGAGCCCATTATGGCAGATGCCGTTTTCCAGAATACATTTCCTTGGGAACAAGATCAATTAACTTTTGGTCAAACATCAACTATTTTTAAACAAGAGTTTATTAATGCCTTAGATAAAATTAAAGACGACGATTTTAGATTTCCTAAAGATCGTAAACCATATAAACACCAGCTTATAAGCTGGAAAATGTTACTTGATAAGAATAAATCAATTGCGGTTACTACAGGAACTGGTTCTGGTAAAACAGAATGTTTTATGCTTCCAGTAATTCACGATATTCATCAAAACAGCAAAAATAAAGAAGGTATTAACGCTATTTTTTTGTATCCTTTAAATGCTTTAATTGCTAGTCAAAGAAAGAGAATGCACGCTTGGTGTTCGGCTTTAGATGGTGTAAAGTATGCATTGCTAACTGGTGATACAGCCAATAAAGAGAATAGTAAAGACAAAAAGAAGAATGCACTACCAGAACTAATCTCAAGAGAGCAAATAAGAGAAACACCACCACAGATTTTGTTTACGAATCCTACAATGCTAGAATATATGTTGGTTCGTAATGCTGATGTTCCAATACTAGAAAAATCAAAAGGATCATTACGCTGGATTTTATTAGATGAAGCACATACACTTACTGGTTCTAAAGCAGCGGAAATGGCATTACTTATAAGGCGTGTTGTTTCTGCCTTTGAAGTAGATATAAAAGATTTGAGATTCGCCATAACTTCTGCTACTGTAGGGAGTGACAATATAGAAACACTTAAAAAATTTATGTCTGATCTTTGTGGTATTTCGGTAGATCAAATTGAAGTAGTTACGGGTAAGCGAGTTAATAATCAAATAGCGGATGAAGATATTCCTCAATTATCTCAAACACTATCTCAGAATAACATCAAACTACTTAGAGATAAATTTTTAAACAATAAAGGCATTACTCAAAGTGAAATTGGACAGTACCTGCACATTCATAATAGGCTGGATCAATTAGAAGTAATTGATACACTCGCAGAACACAAGGTAAATGGAGAAAATCTACTTCCTGTTCGGGGTCATTTTTTCACGAGAGGAATTGGGGGTGTTTACGTTTGTACCAATACTAAGTGTGATAAACATAAAGCTCAAAAACCAAATAAGGCATTAGGTACAATGTATACTATATCGGGTAAAAATTGTTCTTCTTGTAAATACCCTCTATTAGAACTTATCGCCTGCAGAAGCTGTGGTAATATGATGTTAGAAGGAGAAAGATATAAAGATAAAATCACTCAAAAAGCAACAGTTGGTTATGAGGCATTTAGCATAGAAAACGAAGATAAGGGTGAGGAAGATGAAAGCATGATAAAAGTCGACAACCGCATGGTAAGACTTGTGAGAAAAGAACATATTGATCTGAACAATCCTTTATTACCATGTAGTATTAACTTAGATAGTACTATTAATCATCTTGGAGAAGATTTTTTAATGTCCGATGAGAGTCGATGTCCACATTGTGGTAATCAAAATGACAATCCTATTCATTTTAGAATTTCATCTGCATTTACGAATAGAATCTTATCCGACATTGTTTTAGACCAAACAGAGGTCATAAGTAATCAAACTACTAAAACCTTATACAAAGGAAGAAAGTATATTTCATTTACAGATAGTAGACAAGGAACTGCCAAGATTTCCGCACTAATAAATATAGATAGCGAAAGTGATTGGATACGATATCAGGTATATCATTATTTGCTTAAAAAGTTAAAAGAAAATCAAGTAATAGCTACTAATGATGAGCTTTTACAAGCAAGGGCTATGTATGTAAAGCAGTTGGAAGAGGCACCTGCCTTTATGAAAAGTAAAATTCAAAAAGAAATTGAAGAAATAAATTTTAGATTAACCTCAGGAAACAAAGACTCATTATCCAATAGTAGGACTTGTTGGAAAGAGATTATAGATCATATAAAAGAAAAAAATGATTTTAAAACACTTTTTAAAAAAGGGGCTAGAGGCAATAATCTGGCAACTGAAAATGTGATATATGCAAAGTCTTTACTATATGATCAGTTTGCACGCAGAATACCAAGGGAAAGATCGCTTGAAAATTTAGGATTAGTTAATGTGGTATATCCAAATTTGGATAATGTGATACTGCCAGAAATAGCAACCAAACTTGGAATTATTAATGAGGAATGGCAAGCTCTACTGAAAGTCTCAGCAGATTACATTATTCGATACAATTTCAATTTCTCTTTTGACGATTCAATGCGATTATTCACGTCTAAGTTCTATCGATCTGAATTAATATATCCATCAAACACCGAAATTGTCAATGCAAAAAAATGGAGATTATACAATCCAAATTCTATTGCTCAGTCACGTTTGGTTTTATTGATTTGCGCAGGATTAGGCTGGCACGACAGAGGTGACATAACAGAGGTTAGAGAAGATCAACTTAATGAGTTATTAGAGAAAATATGGAGAACTTTACAACAAAAAATACTAACTGCCGATGGAGACGGATATAAACTTGATTTCCTAGAAAGTACTCAATTTGAAATAGCTGGTCAAGAGTTTTTATGTCCGGTAACTAAGAGGTTGGTTGATAAGGTTTTTAGAGGATATTCCCCTTTAATTAAAGGAAATTTAGAACCTAGTAATATCAATAATTATAAAATAGACATTAGTAAAAATCATCAATTCCCATCTTACTCACATCCTTATCACAAGGATGAAAATAATGAAACTATTTATATAGAAACAGTTAACGCTTGGTTAAAAGAAAATAGCCAAGAGGCTAGAAATAAGGGGTTGTGGAATGATTTACATGAACGCATATTTGATTATGACAAACTATATCTAGCAGGAGAACATTCAGCACAACAAGATAAAAAGCGACTCAAAGAGTTAGAAGAGCAATTCGAAAATGGAGAAATAAACATCTTGAGCTGTTCTACAACTATGGAAATGGGTGTTGATATAGGTGGAATATCTGCCGTAGTGATGAGTAATGTACCACCTATGCCTGCAAACTATTTACAAAGAACTGGTCGAGCTGGTCGTCGTGCAGAAAATAAATCTTTAGCACTAACTTTTTGCGCACCTAATCCAATTGGACTGCGTACAATGAACAATCCTAAATGGGCTTTAGAACACAAAATAGCTCCACCAATTCTAGCTTTTGATAGTAAGAATATTGTAGAGAGACACGTAAATTCTTTATTGTTTGGAATATTTATTAGACACCAAGGAAATGAAAACAGAGGACTCAATGTAAAAGAAAATATTGAAAAGTTCTTTTATGAGGATTCGCCTACTATAGCTCATAACTTTCTAAACTGGTTGGAAAGTATAGATGCAAATGTATTCAAGAAACAATTAGAATACATCGTTAATAATACACCTTTGTCTGATGCCAGCCCAGAAGAACTCATCTCCATGGTTTCAGATAATTTTAAGAATATAATCGGTCGAATTAGAACTCAAAGAGATGGTTATGATAGAAAACTTGAAGAATTAAAAAAGCAGTTTGGAGATGCAAGTCCGGCATACAAAGCGATAAGTTATAGAAAAGGTCAGTTTTTACAGAAATTTGTTCTCAATTATTTAGCTGAAGAAAGTTTTTTACCAAATGCTGGGTTACCCACAGGAATTGTAGATTTTGAAAAAATCACATTGTCTGACTTACAAAACAATAAAGGCAAGTTAAAGTCAAACCCAAGTTACCCTATTGCTAGAGCACTTACTGAGTTTGCACCAGGTAACAATATTCTAATTGATGGACTTAATTATAAATCTTCGGGTATAATTATGAAGAATATCTGGGGGCAGTCTGCAGACAGAAATGTTATACAAGGGTGTAAAAACTGTGGATATCAACGTACTGTTGACCTTCAAGAAAACATAGAAGATAATTGTCCTAAATGTAATGGTGTCAGTTCTTTCCAAGGGTTAGACCTGGGAGAGCATAAAGGCTCTTTCACTGAGCTCATTGAGCCCGCAGGGTTCTCTATTGATTTATATAGTATACCTACAAGAGTCGTTTCAGAAAAGAGTAAACCTCAATATTTAGAACCGCTTCTTCTAAATATTGAACCCTGGAATGTCAACCAAAATCGTTTCATTGATTTTAGGACAAGTTCGAGTGAAAAGGAAACACAAATACTATTTTATAATACAGGCGAAGGCGAAGGTTACAGTTTGTGCCTAGATTGTGGTAAAGTCGGAAACTCTAGACAGCAACTAGAAGGACATAGACGGTTAAGAGGTGGACGAGATAGTAATGGTGAAAGTATCTGTACAACTCAAAACGTAAGAGAACATATTATTTTAGGTAACAGATTTAAGACAGATTTTACAGAAATCCGCTTAAAGAATAGAATCCAATCTTTTGTTAGTGATAAAAAACTAGCCTATACACTAGGTGTGATTTTTACTAAATCTTTAGCAGAGTATCTAGCCATTGAAGAAACAGAATTAGGTTTTGGTATTAAACAATATAATGGCTACCAAACCATATTTATTTATGATACTGCAAAAGGGGGCGCAGGTTATGCTTCTCAATTTAGATTATTCGCAGAAAAAATTCTGAAACTTGCTTTAAATGTTTTAGATAGTTGTGATTGCCAGACAGCTTGTACTAAATGTCTAATAGATCGTGGCACCCAATGGCATATTGAAGACCTAAATCGTTTTATTGCAATAGAATGGTTGCGTTCTACTATGGATAATCAACTACCAAAAGAATTACAACATGAAAGTGATAAAGTAAGCTTGGTCTTTGGATCCCTTCATGATGAAATCAACATTCTCAAATATCAATATGAAATAAAAGAAATTAATATACATGTTAATAGTAAGATTACAGAGTGGGACTTAGAGAGAATAAGTTGGATAAATAATTTAAAGAGAGATAGAATCGGAATCAATTTGGTGATTGAAGGCGACATTGTCTTTGCTAATAACCAAGAAAAACTAACTGCATATTTATTATCTCATAATTTCAATTTAAGACATGGTAATAAAAATACCATTCTAGACTATCCTATTCATTTATCAATAACACTTCAAAACGATAATACATTAAGTTATATTTCAAAAGGGAATTATGACGGTTTAAATGAGAAATGGACTTTTGGTATAAAAGAAAAATTCTTTAAAGTTGAAAATACTAAATTGGAAAATTACTCTGATATTATAATTCCAGATTTGGCCTCATGGAATTTATTTGAATCCAGAATTAAAGGTAGTTTACCAAGAAATAGTCAAAGTAACGACGTTGCTAAACTAATGATAACTAACCTTAATAACGCTCAAGATTTTATATCTAGAATATCAAATCAAATATTTAAAGTAGTTTACTTTGATAAGTATAATCAATCTGAATTTTCATTGCGATTAATGCTACAATTCATTAATCAGATTAAAAAGCTATGGCCTATTAAGGTTTCAGAACTAAATGTACATCTCGCCAAATCAGATTTTAGAGGGCCTAATTATCCAGAGTATATAATTCATAATTACAAAGAGCTCGATGATTATGTGTATGATCTTAAAGAACTTTCAAACAATTATGATTTTAAGATAGACTTTATAGAAGAAGAGAGATTACCGCATTATAGATATTTTAAGTTCACATCCAATGAGATTTCTTTCAGTATAAGAATTGATGGGGGTATTGCTCATGGGTTAAAGCCAGTAGAAAGATTGACTTCTAATGAGATGAAGATGGAAGACCAAGTATTTGAAATACGAAAAGATGTAGGTTACGATATTATCTACAATATAAATATTGAAGATTAATACAACTATGTAAATAGATTGCATAACAAATTGTTTTATTTGCATTGATAAACTAATAAAATTACAAATGATCACAGGACAATTAAAATCCCAAATAGACCAAATATGGAATACCTTTTGGACAGGAGGTATTTCAAACACAATAACAATAGTAGAACAATTAACATATCTCATATTTATTAAAGATTTAGATGAAACTGAAACCCGAAACGAGCTTAAAGCAAAACGAGGATTTAAATACACGCCTATTTTTGGAGATAACCAAAAAGATTTCCGTTGGAAGAATTTAAAAGAAATGGACGTAAACGCACGTCATAATGTGTTTAGTAATACAGTAGATGGTGTTTTTCCATTTATCCGCTCCTTAGGTAAAGAAAAAAGCTTGTTTAGTACGTACATGCAAGGGGCAACCTTTGGAATTTCTAAACCTGCGGTGTTAGATCAGGTAATGGAAAAACTGGAACGTATAGATATGTCTAACCAAGATACTAAAGGTGATATTTACGAATATCTATTATCAAAGTTAGAAGGTGGTGGTACTGCGGGACAGTTCCGTACGCCGCGTCACATTATTAAAATGATGGTAGAACTTATGCAACCAAAAATTGATGATATCATTTGCGACCCATCAGCAGGTACAGCGGGTTTTTTGGTGGCTGCTAAAGAATATATAGACAAACATTATGAGGTTACTGTACTAGATAAACATGCAGACCATATTAACAAAACCATGTTTAACGGTACCGAGTTTGATGCAACCATGTTACGTATTGCTTCTATGAACCTCTATTTACATGGAGTAGAAGAACCTAATATTATAGATGTTGATGCGGTAAGTAAAGATAATAAGGTTACAAATGCCTATACACTAGTTTTAGCAAACCCACCATTTAAAGGTACTATAGACAAAGAAAGTATTGCTCCAGGTTTAAAGAACGTAACAGATACTACAAAAACAGAATTGTTGTTTTTAGCCCTAATTTTACGTCAATTAAAAACGGGTGGACGAGCAGCTGTTATTGTACCGGATGGTGTGTTGTTTGGTAATAGCAAAGCACATAAAAGTATTCGAGAAGAAGTTGTATGCAACAATAAATTAGAAGCTATAATATCTTTGCCTTCTGGAGTATTTAAACCTTATGCAGGGGTAAGTACTGCTATAATGATCTTCACAAAGACAGGCTCTGGTGGCACAGATAATGTATGGTTTTATGACATGTTGGCCGATGGAAAAAGCTTAGATGATAAAAGAAATCTTTTAGTAGAAGAAGATGTATTTGATGCCTTTTCTTTTGGTGAAACTTTTGCAAAAGAGTCAACAGAAGACCAACAGAACTTGCATAAGAAGTTTAATCTGCCAGATATTCTAGCGCGGTATCCAAAACGTTACGAAGATAAGAGGGCTCGCACCGAACAATCTTTTTTAGTGCCTTTTAAAGAAATACGAAAAAACGACTGGGATTTGTCCATTAATCGATATAAAGAAATTGTTTATGAGGAAACAGAATATGACAAACCTCAAGTGATTTTGAAGAGAATATTAAAATTGGATAAAGAGAGAGCTCTTTTAATTGAAAAATTAAATAAGTTATGATTGTTAGGTTAGGTGATATTGCTAAAGTTACTGCAGGTCAAGCTGCGCCAAAAAAATTTTCAAATGAAGGTTTACCCTTTATTAGGGCCGGTCATTTAGAAGAATTGACAAATGGAGGGAAATTATGTTCTTTACCAAAAGTATCAGATGATATAATTAAAGAGAAAAGATTAAAAAGACTTCCAAAAAACAGTATTTTATTTGCTAAAAGCGGCATGAGTGCTACAAAAAATAGAATATATATTACGGAAGAAGAAACCTGTTACGTTAGCCATTTGGCAGCCGTTTTACCAAACAAGACTTTCGACGCCCTCTTTCTTGCTAAATTTCTTTCTTGGTTTAAGCCATCAAAATTAATTTTGGATTCGGCATATCCTAGTATTCGGTTAGAAGACATTAATAACTTAAAAATTCCTTTGCTACCTCTTACAATCCAGAAACAAATTGCTGAAATTCTAGAAAGTGCTGCAAATTTAAGGGATAAAACGGAACATCTTTTAATTGAATATAATGCTTTAGCAAAATCTATTTTTTTAGATATTTTTGGAGACCCAGTTGCCAATCAAAAAGGTTGGAAGGTTCATAAACTAAAAGAGTTATCAACCAACATAGGAAGTGGAAATACACCCAAAGGAGGCAGTAAAGTTTATGTAGATGAAGGAATAACTTTCTTTAGAAGCCAGAATGTGTGGAAAAACAACTTACTACTTGACGATGTTGCTTATATTGATAAAGCCACTCATGATAAAATGAAAAATAGCAGTTTAAAAAATGGAGACATTTTAATGACCAAAACAGGCAGAATAAATACGGAAAACAGCAGTTTAGGTAGGGCGGCAATGTACTTAGGTGAGGATGATAAAGCAAATGTTAATGGACACGTTTATTTAATTAGGCTTAAGAAAAATGTTATCAATGAGTATGTCTTATTTATTCTAACAACCAACGAATATCGTGAACATATACGTAGGGTGTGCGTTGGAGGAATAGATAAAAGGCAATTAAATAAAAATCATTTAGAAGAATTCCCAATAATTTATCCACCTATAGAACTACAAAAAAAGTTTACAGAAAAATTAAAATTAATAGAACAACAAAAAATACTAGCAAAACAAGAATTAAAAGAAAGTGAAGATTTATTTAATTGCTTATTACAAAAGGCGTTTAGGGGCGAGTTGTTATAGCTATGCAATTATATTACATATGACACTTATATATTTGTAATTCAATTTTAAATTATTCTCAATATGAAAGGAAAGGTATCATTTTTTAATCTCCAAAGAGGGTTTGGTAAAGTTTTAGATGAAAACTTAAAAGAGCATTTTGTACATAATTCAGAGGTAGAAGGAAACTTTAAAGTTTTATACGAAGGAGAAGAAGTGGAATTTGAACCAAAAGAAACAGAAAAGGGATTAAACGCCATTAAGGTAAAAAGATTAAAAAAAAGGGTCAGAGGAAAAATTAAAGAATACCAAATGACTGATGGTTGGGGATGGATTGAAGCAAATTCAAAAGATTATTGGTTTCATCACTCTCAAGTAGTTGGTCAATATGGTTTTAAAAAAATAAGAGAAGGTTTTACTGTTGAATTGACACCATCGGATGATGGAACTCGCTTAAGTGCTGAAAATGTAGTTTGCATTGACACTAGAAATCCATTAGACAAATTTGCTTATCTTGGCAATTGGGATGAAGCAATAAACGGTTTAACCAATTTAGCGCAACCAGAAGAATGGGATTATCTAGACGAAAAAACTGGTGCACATCCTGTTCTAGATAGTTATGTTCATCAAACGTTCATTCAATTGGTTAAGGAAAATAAAATTGAATATGCCAAATTTAATGGAATTGATAGTTATGCAGCATTTAACACTGGTTTAGTTACTGTTAAACAAGAAGAGATATTTGCATATTTTGAAATAAATAGACCGCCATCACCTACGTATTCTTATTTAAATTTAGAGTCACAAAAGTGGCAATTTTTAAAATTTGATAGAGAAAGTGATCGAATAATGACACATTTTAAAGAACGCCCAAAATTGGCTAATTATTTTTCAACTCCCACTGACTTGTTATATGATGTTAATAGAAGATTAATTCCTGATTTTGAACACATTGTAGATGACCGTGAAGATAGATTTCCAGATATTTTCAAATCTCTATCCGATGACCAAATTATGGAAAGATTGCGTTCTGCAATTGAAAGTGCTCTAAAAAGAGTTCGTAGAAATTATAAAACAGCAATTCCTCAGTTTTATAATGGAGGAATACAATTGCTATTGCCTTTGTGTTTGGAAAAGCCTGAGAGAGCTGATTTAGCATTAGTTGTTGCCCGAGAAAATGAAATATATAGAGCCAATACAATTTTGCCATTAGATTGGGCATATAACAATGCTAGGTTATTAGCAAAACCTGATAGAGAGTGGCTTAACCCGTAATCAAAAAAAGTAAAATGTTCATTGGAGTTATGGGAGTCAGACACAAGTTTTTTCACAAAGATTTTGGGGAAGGGTTCCGTACAGAGAATGCTATCCTAATTGAAACGCCTTATAAACCAGAGATCTTGTTTATTGGTACATTCAACCCCTTAACTAATGATGAAGCTAATCCAGCAGATTTCTTTTATGGGAGAAATTGGTTTTGGCCTATTTTATTTAACATTTTTAAGCATAATAAAATAGCTGTTATAGAAAAACAAAGGAAGTTTTATCCTCCTGATTTTAACCCAACTCTAAAAGAAGTATTTGGTTTTATGAAAAAACATAAACTCAGTTTTGCTGATTTAATTATGGAGATTCTTCCGGAAAAAAACATAAATTGTATTGCTGGTAATAATATTTTTTATGAGAATGAACACTATGATTTAATTAAAGATAATCATTTAGCAAAATTAAATAGAAAAGGAGAAGTAAGTTGGAGTACCAAACATTTGATTGATTATATAAATTATAATCCCCAAATTAAGCAAGTTTATTTTACAAGAAAATCCACCAGTCCATTTTCGGAAGAATTATATGGTTTAGAAAAGGTTTTGAGCGAAAGACATGTAAAGGTAAAGCAATTGTTTACTCCTTCTGGTCAAGGTTTAAAAGGAACACCAAGAAACAGAATTCTAATGGATCAATGGTTGCAAAGTACAAAGCTAGGGTTTAACAGTTTAGACACGAAATGGACAAATTTTTAAGCATACCAGAAAAAGATCAGGATGTTAGATATCTTCTTGGAAGAAAAGGATTAAATAATTTACTTGTAATTTGTTTAAATCCTAGTACAGCTGATGCATCAAAACACGATGGTACAACAAGCAATGTGGAGAAAATAGCAACTGTTAATGGTTTTGATGGCTGGGTGCTATTGAATATAACTCCACAACGAACACCATACCCTTGCAATTTGTCAATAGAAGAAGACAAATCACTATTAACCAAGAATATTGATATGCTTGAGAGCATCATGTTGTCAAATGAATTTAATTTTAAAAGTGTTTTGCTTGCATGGGGTAATAATATTAATAGTATTCAGCATCCTTATTTAAAAAAGTATGCTGCAATCATGTTAGATCTTCTAAAAAAATACGATTTGGATTATTGGTGTATTAAATTAACCCAAGAGAATCATCCTTTTCATCCAGCCCAACAAAGCATTAATAGATATGTTGGTCCTGTAGAAAATATTAAGTTGCAGACAATTGATACAAATAATTATTTAAAAATGCTAACTAAAGGATAAAGTAGTATTTTAGAGACATGGTTACAAACTTTCAGTTTTTACAGCAAGAATGGTCTGTTTTTTACGAGCGATCGTTAAAAGCAGAACAACTTGTTATAACAGACCCTAGAACATCGTTAGCATACGCACGTATGGCTTTAGAAGTTTCTGTAAACTGGATGTATACGCAGGATGATGAGTTGGTATTTCCTTATGATACGTCTTTAAACAGTTTGCTTACCGAGCGACAGTTTAAAGAACAATTTAATCACAAACTATACAATGAACTACATCTAATAAAAAAGGCGGGTAATCTTGCCATTCACAATAAACCAGTAAATGAGGTAGATTCACATACCATTATAGAATACCTTTTTTATTTTGCCAAATGGTTTGCCAAGTCTTATGGCGAAAGCCAAGGTCAAGAATTAGGTGTTTTCAATTGGGATGCGATACCTAAAAAAGGTCAGGATGCGCTTTCTAAAAAAGAATTTGGCGATTTAAAAGAGCTATTAAATAAAGAGTTAGATGGTTTTCAACATCAATTAGCCATAGCTAATGAAGAAAAGGAAAACTTAGCTAAAGAAAATGAGCTTTACAGAAAGCAAATAAAAGTTTTACAGGCTCAAATAGATGCTAATAAAGAAGAAGCTAACACTCAAGATGAAGTAAAACACCCCCGTAACGAATATGAAACACGTAAGTATTTTATAGATGTGGCATTACGAGAAGCTGGTTGGGATTTAGCAGGTGCAAAAGACAAAGAATTTAAAGTACAATATATGCCAAAATCTACCAACACCTCAGAAACGGGTTATGTAGACTATGTGCTATGGGATGATGATGGGTTGCCTTTAGCATTGGTTGAAGCTAAAAAAACCTTGGAGAGTGCAAGTAGGGGAGAAAATCAAGCGCAATTATATGCCGATTCTTTAGATAAAATGTACGGTCGTCGACCAGTTATTTATTATACCAACGGTTTTGAAACCTTTTTATGGGATGATCAGTTTTATAAAATGTCAAGACCAGTACATGGGTTTTATACCAAAGCCGAACTACAAACACTTATGTATCGCCGCACCCATAGGGCAGATATAAGAACTGCTGCAATTGATGCTACTATTTCAGGTCGTATTTATCAAATTCGCTCAATAAAAAGTATTGCTGAACATTTTGCTGGTACCGATAAGCAAACAGGCAAGTTAATTGGCACTAATAGGGGAGCTTTGTTGGTATTGGCAACAGGTACGGGGAAAACGAGAACTGCTATTGCATTATGTAAAATGCTACTTGAGGCGAATTGGATAAAACGTGTTCTGTTTTTAGCCGATAGAAAAAGTTTGGTAAGTCAGGCAAAAAGTAATTTTGTAAAATTTTTACCAGAGCATTCTAGTGTCAATTTAATCATCGAAAAGGATAATCCCGACGCTCGTTTTGCTTTTTCCACTTATCAAACAATGATGGGTTTAATTGATGGCTCAAAAGATGGCGACCATCGTTTTTATGGAGTTGGTCATTTTGATTTAATTATTATAGATGAAGCTCATCGTTCTATTTATAAAAAATACCAAGCAATATTTGAATATTTTGACGCCCTATTTTTAGGTTTAACCGCAACTCCAAAGAAGGAAATTGATAAAAATACCTATAGTGTTTTTGGATTAGCAGATAAATCACCAACCGATGCTTACACCTTTGATGAAGCTGTTGAAAACAGGCATTTAGTACCCTACCGCTCTATTGAAGTGCCTACTAAGTTTTTAAGACAAGGCATTAAATATGATGAATTATCAGAAAAAGAAAAAGAGGAGTTTGAGGATGAAATTTTAGATGGAGAACAAGCATCTGGTAACGAATGGATTTCTTCAAGCGAGCTAAATCAATGGTTATTCAATAAAGATACCACCATAAAAACACTCATTTTTTTATTAAAACACGGAATCAAAAAGCGCGGTGGAGATGAGTTGGGTAAAACCATCATTTTTGCACGAAACAAAAAGCATGCTCAATTTCTTAAAGATATTTTTATGGAATTGGATAAAGAGAGATTTGGAAATGATTATGTAAAAGTTATTACACATGGTGAGCCTAAAGCTGAAGAATTTATTCGTCGTTTTTGTGATGAAGAAAAAGAACGATTACCTCAAATAGCTATTTCTGTAGATATGATGGATACAGGTATTGATGCTCCTAGTTGTGTTAATTTAGTATTTTATAAACCTGTAAAATCATATTCAAAATTTTGGCAAATGATTGGTCGTGGTTCACGTTTGAGACCTGATTTATTTGGCATTGCAAAGGATAAGGAACGCTTTTTAATATTTGACCTTTGTGAAAATTTTGATTTTTTTAAAGAAAACCCAGAAGGCATTGAATCAACTGTTCAAAAAAGTTTATCAGAAATAGTTTTTAGCCTAAAATTACAATTAGCTCAATATCTAAAAGAAAGTAAATTCCAAAGTGATATAGAATTGCAGGAATATCGTTTAAGCCTATTAAACGAATTACATGGTGAAATCGCAGACTTAAATACTGAACGGTTTGATGTTAAAATAAATATAAAAACGGTTTTAGATTATGGCAATGAGAATCGAGAATTATGGAATCATCTTACCAAAAAAGACATCAAAATAATCAATGAAGTTCTATCACCCTTAATTCGTCCCAAAAAGGGAGATACCGATTTAGCTAGATTTTATGATAAGCTGTTATATGCACTTATCATAAATAGACTGGAAACTCCTGATGCTCCAGAGTTTATTTCAAAATTAACTATACCAATCACAAAAGTAGCCATAATTTCAAAAAAGCTATTAAAAAAAACAACCATCCCTGAAATTAAGGAGAAAGAAGGATTAATTAAATTGCCATTAGATGAAACCTTTTGGGGATTGGATGGTATCAAGCATCTTGAGAAAATTAGAAAAGGTATACGAGATTTAACAAAATACATTGACCCTGTAGACCAAAAATATGTCACAACCGATTTTCAAGATTACTTAAATGAAAATATGGTAATTACTAAAGATTATGTTAGTGAAAAATCTGAAATATATGCATCACCTTTTACAAATAACATCCACCGCTTAGAAGAAATTATAAGAACCAATAAAGATAATCTAACTATTAATAGAATTCGTAAAGGAGAAGCCATTTCCAAAAAGGAATTAAAATCTTTAGAAAAGATGTTATTCTCAAATGGTATAGAAAAACAAACTGTGGAATCTGAAATGGGTACGACCTTCAATTTAGTGCAATTTATTGTCTCCCTTATGGGATTGTCAGCTGAAAGTGTTGATAATGCTTTTGCAGACTTTATCAATGATTTTCAATTAAATGCTGTGCAAATTCAGTTTATTGATACATTAAAATTATTCTTGTCAACTAACGGAAAAATTGATCCTTCAAAACTTTATGACTCTCCTTTCAAAAATTACCATACCCTAGGTATTGATGGTGTATTTAATGAACAACAAGCAGATGTCATTTTTAATATTTTAGAAAACTTCAACAACAGGCAGAACGCCTAAAGACAACATTTTTATTTTTACTGTGCAATTATCTTGCACAATTCTGTTTAATATTTGCAGTATTAATCTTAAATACTGTACTATATGGATAAATTTAAAATACTATCAATAGATGGAGGTGGTATCAAAGGTGTTTTTCCTGCTAAATTTTTAACTAGCCTAGAAGAAGAAATTGGTGAAGGTCAAATTCATAAGCATTTCGATTTAATTTGTGGAACTTCTACAGGAGGTATTATTGCCCTTGCATTATCATTAGGCATTCCAGCCAAAGAAATTTTGAAATTATATCAAAAAAACGCCAAAACAATATTTGGTAGTAAGAGTTATAATTTTTTTACAAAACCATTTTACAAAAATGAACCTCTTGAGAAATTAATAAAGGATATTTTTATAAAGTATCATTTAAAAAATGAAGATCCGAGAATAATTGATGCTAAAGTAAAACTATTAATTCCTACATATAGTTTAATAGATGGAGCCACTCAGGTTTTAAAAACTCCACATACAACAGATTTATTAATTGATAAGCATGTACCTATGTATATGGCGGCCATGGCAACAGCGGCAGCACCTACCTATTTCAATGCATATTCTAATACATTTAAGCGAATAGATTCCGATACAGTAGAGACTTTTTCAAATAAAGTTGATGGTGGTATATATGCTAATAACCCAAGTATGATAGGGATAATTGAGGCTACAACACGATTAGAAAAAGAGTTATCGGATATTCAATTATTATCTATAGGAACTGGGCAATTAAAGTATTCTGAAGCAAAGAATAAAAAACTTTGGTCTGTATGGTATTGGCTCTGGATTTCAAAAAAGAGAATTTTTGAGCTTTTTATGCAAAGTCAATCCCAATTAACTCACAACTCCATATCTATTTTAAGTCAATTCAATGAAGACTTCTTATACAAAAGAATTGATCTGGATTTTGATCATAATTTTCATGTAAATATGGATGAAACGAACGCCAACAAGCTTGACAAATTAGCAGAAATAGGGACAAGAAAATTTCAAAACGAAGGGAAATATGTATTGGATACCTTTTGTAGCAGCAGTATATCTGTTGCTTAAAAATAATAATAACGAATTAAATAATTTAAAAAACAACCACATGGCAAATTGCAACAAATTGTTCTTAGATTTTGACGCAAATCTAAACATCTCCAAAAAGAAAAAAGAAGGGTTAAAAAATTCAAAGGAAACTTTGAGAACTAGAATACGCAAGTATTTTAAAGACAATCATCCAGAGTATAAACCAGAATTTTACATTCAGGGTTCTTATAAAATGGGTACAACAATTTTAACAAAAGATGATGAATGCGATTTAGACGATGGTATTTATTTTAAAAGAGAAATAGGGGTAACTGGGACAACTTTACAGACTTGGGTTAAGAATGCTGTAGATGGAGCAACATCAACACCACCAGAACATCGTAAAAAATGTGTTCGGGTTATTTATCAGTCCGATTATCATATTGATTATCCAATATATTATTTTCCAAAAGGAAGTGATCATCCCCTGCTTGCAGTTAAAAATGAGGATTTACAAGAAAGTGATCCAAAAGAAGTTGTAAATTGGTATAAGTCTCAAAAAGATGACAATGGACAATTCCATCGTATTACCAAATATTTAAAAGCATGGGGCGATCATAAAAGAAACAAAATGCCTAGTGGTTTGGCCATGTCAATATTGGCTGCCAATAATATGCAATTCAATGACAGAGATGATATCGCTTTAAAAGATACACTGATTAAAATTCAAGAAACCTTAGAAGATAGTTTCGAGTGTATTGTTCCAGGAACACCATATGACGATTTGTTCGGAGATTATGATGATAGTAGAAAAAATAATTTTTTATCCAACTTAGATAATTTTATTGATGATGCTAAAATAGCTGTTGACAATGAACCAAATCAATTAAAATCAAGCAAGTTATGGAGAAAACATTTAGGTGATAAATTTCCATTAGGTGAAGATGAGGATACTGATGCTAAAGAAGCATCACTTAAAGCTATTTCAGAAAAAATCTTAGCAGGTTCAGCTTATGCTCAAAAGAATGGTTCAATAACATCCTGTGATGAGGGTATAAAACATAAACCACATACAAATTATGGCGGTTAGAAAGTTTCATAGAAATAGATTTAATAAATCAAACACTTTTCTCTCTACTAAACTTATTTTAGTTAGAGAGAAAAAGTTGATTGAAATAAATTATGCATTCTTAAAATGTACAATTTCAAATAACAAGCTTATATGTTTTGGTCACACTAAGCCTACTGAGTATTCAAAAGAATATGAATTTAAGGTTATTTATGATGGTTTGTCTCCACCAAAAGTGTTTGTAATTAAACCAGATATTGTTTATAACAATGATATACATATGTTTCCAAAAGATAATACCTTATGCTTATATCACTCAAAAACGGATGATTTTTATTGGGATAACAAAAAGCATCATATACATAGCACGATAATACCTTGGACGCTGGAATGGTTTATATATTATGAATTATATATGATTTCAGGGAAATGGGAACACCCTTATATTGATCATAGATTAACAAAATAATATCCTCACTTTCAGCATATATTTTTTCTTTCACTTAGCAAAATATTTTCCATTGTAAATTATTAAATGGAATACCTTTTTCAGCCCATTACCACTACATTCCGTGAACTCCATTTCGGGAAAAGCGCTTCATTAAAAAGTCTTAGACACAAGCCCTAAGTTTGGGATATCCATTCCGTCATTCTTGCTGAAAAACGCAAGATACTACATTCCCAATCTCAAACTTAGGGCTTAAGTCCGCTTAATAGGAATTCCATTATTCCTTTGAGTCCCACTTCCTGCTATTTTAAATTTCACAGAGGCTTTTAATCCACTTCCGAGCAATCACCGTCCTACCTTTTTTTGACGGCAAAACAACAACATTCATTCTTGGACGACGGCATAAAGCCAGGCTCGTGCCTCGCTCTTTTTTATACGTCTTACCAAGCCTGAATATTGGATCACAACAGGCATCAAAAAAAGATAACAGCTGACGGCTCTACGGGAAGTAAATCAAAATATCAGATTATGAAATCATATCAAAATATCTAAAAAGGAAGTGGCACTAAAAAAAATCAAAAAAGAAAAACGCTTCTGGATACAATAAGTAAATCACTGATTATTAATCTCATCTGCTTTTTAGTAGATACTAAATCAATTTAATTATGGGAACATTAAAAAACCATGTACAGTTAATTGGAAACGTCGGACAAGACCCAACAATTACAACTTTGGAAAATGGAAAAATAGTAGCAAAATTTCCATTGGCTACCAATGAGCATTACAAGAATGCCAAAGGCGAAAAACAGACCCAAACGGATTGGCACAATATTGTGGCTTGGGGCAGAACGGTAAAAATTATTGAAAAATATGTGACCAAAGGGAAAGAAGTTGCCATTGCGGGCAAACTGACCTCAAGAAGTTATGAGGACAAGAACGGCACAAAACGCTATGTGATCGAAGTGGTAGTGAGTGAAATACTCCTTTTGGGTGGCAAAGAGTAAACAAAAATAAAGAGGGCACTAAAACCAGTTTTCAATTAGTGTGTGCCCTCTTTTCATTATTAATCTCTAAAGAAAAAAACAATGAGAAGCAAAGTTAACGAAATAAAAATCAGTTACAAAGAGAAAATAGCGCTATCAAAATCCCCTGCCATTAAAAGTTCAGCTGATGCAGGAAGACTACTTTTTGAGACATGGGATAAGGACACCATATGCATACAGGAATCCTTTAAGGTGCTATTATTGAACAACTCCAATAAAATCAAGGGGATTTATCAATTATCCACTGGTGGCATTACCGGAACATTGGTGGACGTCCGCATTTTATTTGCCGTCATTTTGAAATCCCTTTCGGTAGGGGTGATTTTATCGCATAGCCACCCGAGTGGAAAATTGATGCCCAGTGAAGCCGACAAACAACTCACAGAAAAAATCAAGAACGCCGCTGCTTTTTTTGATGTGAAAGTTTTGGACCATATCATCATTGCTCCCGATGGTGGATATTACAGCTTTTCAGATAACGGTATGTTATGATTTAACACCTCAATTATGGTCTATTTGAATTACAACAACCTCGATAACGATACCCAATTACACTTGATTTCCAAATCAAAAAAAGATGTGGAAAAGCGATTTGGGGAGCAATTAAGGAACTATGCCAGGGAATACGATGTTAATTACGATACCCTGTTGGAAGAAGAAGCGATACGAAATCTATACAATTATAAATATGTTTTCAAAATATGAACACCAAATTGAACCAAACAAGCCCATTTATTATGATGGGTTTTTTTTATGTGTAATTAATTGAAAATCTTATCTTTATAACGTTGAATACCAACATCATTTGGTCATTGCGTTTTTTGATTTGACTTTCCTAAAATGACCAATCCATAAATTAAAAATAGGACATCCGACTTTGGTTGGGCGTCTGAAAATTTTTGTCCCTAGCGGGACGAAAAGGTATAGCAAGAGGGCAATGCGCTAAAGCGGCATTGCGTTATCTAATATTTTTACAAATAACTGTAAATCAGTTATTTAAGTAATTTGAAATTTTATTTGTTCAAAGGAACAAACACCGAAATTATGTTAATGCCCTTGGAAACCCGCATAAACACTGGGGTGCATTAACATAATCAAATAAAAAAGTATATGAAACGCCGATTTTTAAGTATCAATTTCCATAAGGACACCGTAGAACGGTTCAAGGGGTTTTGTGCCAAAGTAGGAGGATCCTATACCGAGACACTGGATCATATGATGGACTTTTTTGATACCTACCAATTGTCGCCCATGTCCGACCTGGGCCCAAACATGCGGGGCATGGAAGCCAATATCAAAAAGCGCATAAATGCTTTGGTTGCCATTGTAAAGGATATCGAAAAGCACCAGACACAGCCGACCACAGCGATGCTACAATTGCTGTTTGAACAAACGCCTCCCAAACAGAAACAACCACGTTTGGTCGAGGTCAAACAGGACATCAAACCTGACCCTTTCTTTGCTACGTCATTGGAAGCTATCGAGCTGAGAAAAGAAAAGAACACCCTCCAAAGGGATTTAAAAGAGACCAAACAACAATTTGAGGACATTCTGTTTTCCAAGGTACGTATTGTAAAAAGCAGTTTTGGCAAACCCAAGCTTCAATTGGATATGACCTTGGAAGACTATGAGGCTCTTAAAGAGAAAATAAAAAACAGTTAATTATGTACATATCCATCACCAAACAACATTTGGACACGACCTTTTCACAAAGCTCTGGCGATTTTGTGGATTATCTGGAAAAGGAAAACAATGACAAAGCCCCTGAGTTGCAAGAACACTTTTTTGACCAGCACCATGACCATGTATCCCCTAAACATGTCGTCAAGGACATTGATGGCAATACCGCCAAACTCAGAAAAAACGAGCCTAAGTTCTATTCCTTGACCATCAGTCCAAGCCAAAGGGAACTGAAGCACATCGGTAATGACCCAGAAAAACTTCGGCAGTATGTCAGGGAAACTATGAAGGACTATGCCAGTTCCTTTTATAGGGAGACGCCCGTATCGGTGGACAGCATAAAATACTATGCCAAGATAGAGTACGAACGTACCTATAAAGGCTTTGATAGGGAAATAAAGGAGAACCAACCTTTTAGGTCACAAATTGTAAAATTGGAACATGACTTGGTGAAGATCAGAAGAGGGGAGTTGGAGGGCAACAGCCAAGCCATACAAAAAACGATCAAACAGCTCAAGGCAGAAGCCCCACACCACATCAATGGCAAGATGGTCGTGCAGGGAATGAAAAAGCAGGGACTCCAGACCCATGTACATATCATTGTTAGCCGCAAGGATGTAACCAACACGCTCAGTTTGTCCCCAGGAAGTTCCCACAAAGCCTCCGAGGTCATCTTGAACGGCAGCCCAGTCAAGCGGGGCTTTGAACGCGACCAGTTTTTTGAAAAGGCAGAAAAGACCTTTGATAAACTCTTCAAATACGAGCGGAATTTTGTGGAAAGCTATACGGCACATAAAATGTACAACAAAGAACCTTACAAGTTCTATGCGCACCTGATGGCACTCCCAACCAATGAAAAAAGTGCCGCCTTTAAGATGATGGGGAAAGCGGGTATACACGTCCCCAACCTGAACATTCCCACCAACCAAGTGCAATTGGCACTGAAAGCCTTCAAACAATTAAAAAAAACGATCGATGTGGCAAAAAACGCAAGCTCCATCGGCATTTAAAAAAACAATCCTATGACAACACCAGTTTTAATAATCAGTATCTATAGCTCCTTAATTGCCTTGATGGCCATTGGTTATCGTTATATGCGGTTCGCCTATGGCTTCCATGCCCTAGGGCTATTCATGATAGGCTATTTACTTTACCTCCAACATCCTGACAAGCTCATGGCTCTATTGGGCTATTGGTTCTTGCCCCTAATAATTATCAAAAATATCCTGTTTGTTTGGATTCGCCCAGTTTGGGAGCAGCCTAAAACACAGCGAAAATATTTCATGAAAATCAAGGTAAAGAATGGCACTATAAAACTCCGAAACATCCGTAGGGGTGCCTCCGTTATTGGGTCTGCTGGTAGTGGCAAGACCGAATCAGTGGTCTATAATATGTTAAAGCATTTTCAGCAGTATCAATTTTGCGGTCTTATCCATGATTACAAACATTTTGAGATTACCGAAATGGCTTACCCTCTATATAAGGAATCCAACCGTCCTTTCCATATCATTTCCTTTGATGATATCTATGCCAAGGTGAATCCCATTGCCCCAAGATATGTGGAAGACGAGGAAAGTGTCAATGAAGTATCGCGGGTACTCTTGGAAAACCTATTGGAACAAAGGGAATCCATCGCCTCAGGGTCTTCCAAGTTTTTTAATGATGCCGTGGAAGGCCTTTTGGGAGGACTTATATGGAAACTCAAAACCACCCATCCTAAATATTGTACGCTTCCTCATTTGATTGCTACCTATCAGTATTTGGATACCGATAGCCTCATTGATTTTTTGAGTTCCGATTATACCTCTAAGGCTATGGCGAATGCTTTTATTTCAGGAAGGGATTCCGAACGCCAAACGGCAGGGGTGATGAGTACACTGGCGAATGCCCTAAAGAAAATCAGTACCCAACGCATCTTTATGACTCTTTCTGCAGATGAAGTGCCCTTGGATATCAATAATCCTAAAAACCCAGCCGTGGTGTCCATCGTCAACAACCCTAAATTTGAAACGGCTTATTCCCCGGTGATTGCCACTATTATCCATACCATGACAAAGCAAATGAGTATACGACATCGGGAATCTTCTTTTATCCTTATGGAAGAAGCCCCCACCATCAGGCTGCTCAATATGCATCGAATCCCGGCAACCTTACGGAGCTATGATATTTCAACGGTGTATGTAATGCAAGATAAAACCCAAAATGATATGATGTATGGCGATAAGGCAAGCCGTGCTATTTTGAGCAATCTCTCCTACCAATTTTTTGGAAAAGCCAATGACCCAGACACCGCCAAATATTATGAACGCTTTTTTGAGATTGTCAAAAGACCAACGACCACGATCAGCAAAAGCCAAAATAGTTTGGATTTTGATTCCAGGATAAGTACGGGGGAGAAGGAAGTCAGTAAAATACGTTCCGATGTGTTCTTTCGGTTAAGGGAAGGCGAGTTTATTTCGTTTGCAGACGGAAAGGATCGAAAGGTCCAGTTTAAAATGCCTAACATTACTAGGGCTTTGCCGCCACCGAGACATCGTTACAATGATGCCGAGATACAGGCTAATTTTGAACGGATTCATCTTGAGGTCAGACAACTATTCCAATTGAAATCTTAAATCATTACCACCAAAGTTTAAAGCATAAAAAAGGGAATCAGTTTTAAATGATTCCCTTTGCGAAAGTATATTTTTATTAAGTAAATTTATTTTTCTTTCAATAGCTGTTCTAAATAAGTGATTTTGTCTTGTTCAGCTTTCAATAAACGTTCGTAGAGTTTTTTGTTTTCTTCGTGTGCATCCATCAATTTGTCCAAGGGATTGAAGGTACAGTGCGTATTAAAAGCGCTGCTGTCATGGAAACTATTGAAGTAGTTGAATATTGATTCTTCATTGAATTGTTTGATGCCTTCCTTGGTCACTCCCAAAGCATTTGCAATTTCTTCCAATTTCACATCGTCGATGGTCTCCGATTTTTCGATATTTGATACAGCCTGTTGGCTAATGCCCAGTTCTTCTGCCAAAGTTTCCTGTTTCATGCCCCTTAGTTCCCTGATGCGGCTAATCTTTCTGCCTATGTGATTTGGTTTTGTTGCTGTTTCCATACATCAAATATAGTTTTTTTTTCAATTATTTTCCCATAGGTAAAAAACAAATTCTAATTGGTATTATACAAGGAGGGTTGGTTCGGTACTTAAGGTTTATTCACTTAGTTTATGTAAAACAAAAAACATGGGAGCCATAAGCGTTGAAAATAGAGCAGGGGATAACCCAAAACAGCTTTGTAAAATCATTGCCAAAATAGTAGAGGCTATTGACGTTGAAAGTATTTATCTGAACAAAGGGACTTGCCATCATTCATTTAGATATCGAATCAACATCATAATGGGACGTTCCCATAAAGTAGACATTGAACATATAATGCCTGTTATAAACTCTGTTTTTTTGGATTATGAAGACTTCGGTTATAGGGTCTTTACCTTTAGCTATGCCCAGAGTGAACTACTATGTGGCAATTTATATTTTCTAAACAATTGCCACGAAAAGAGCTTGGTTTACAAAACCACCCAAAACATTTCAATCTGGAACTATCCCAAAGAAGAACCAACCAAACTTTTTGAAAAGATCAAGCAGGATTTTAAGAGGGACATGTCCCGAATGAAATCCTTTAAAAAAGGCATCCAATTTTTCAGGGCACAAAGGGATCTATCACAAAGTGCCTTTATGATGCACCAGACCTTTGAGCAGGGCTATAGGGTTTTAGAGCGGTTTATATGTGGCAAGACAAAGATATGCCACAGTATCAAGAACCACCAAACCTATGTATTGAATTCGTTGAACGAATTGCAAGGTATGTTTTTGCCGGAATCGGATGCAGAAACTGGATTGTTGGATCTGTTGGAAGACGCCTATTCATCTGCAAGATATAGCCACAGCTACAGGATAACCGATAGGGAACTGGACCAACTGTCACAAAAGCTGGCATTGTTCATAAATGAAATCAAATCTCTGTTCAATGAAGAACTATCGGTTTTTATGGAAACCATGGTACATAATGACATGGATTCATGTTCAGAAAACCCCTTGAAAGAACCAACCAACAATCATGAGTCAGATAGTTTGGTTCGGAAATTAGAATTCGATACCCCCTTTGAAATGCTATGTATGGCCAAGTCCCTGATGGTACTAAGTATGACCTGTTTACAGGACGATGTTGCCCCACCAGTCCAAGTAAATGGATTTCACTATGACATAATGGAAGTTTTACAACTGGCAATAGAACTTTTGCCCCTTAAAGAGACAAGTCCTTAGAAATCATGAAAAATAAAAAAGCAAAAAAGCAATCCAAAGAGAAGCTTGGTAAGAAGCTTCAAGAGTTGAATAAAATAGCACAGGAACACTTCAGGTTGCTCACCCCAACCTCAAGAATTAGGGGAGGGTACTATCTCAACTATGTGTATGTGCACAATTATGAAGAATTGGGATATACGTTGGAGTCCATTTTAAACATATGCATTATGGCATTGGACGGTTATGACCCAAATTGTGAAAAAAGGGACATCAGGGAGGCGCACAAACAATTTGCCGATGTATTGGAATTTACAAAGAATCTAATTCCCCATGAGGAACTTGAGTTTTTGGATAAATCCAAAAAAGTACTATTGAGAAATGATGAAAAAAAGTAGATAAAACATAAACTAAATCCTTCTGGAAATAACACTCCTTGTTAGGTGTCTAAAACTAAAAATCATGAAAAACAGAACAGACCAAATAGAGGAACGGCCTTTAGAGGATACCCTGATAAAAATGAAAAAGATCAAGGAGTTGAGCGAGGAGAACTTTGTATTGTTAAGACCCATTGAAGGCACACAGGAAGGTTATTACTTAAATTACTGTCGAGTCTACGATTATGCTGAACTGTTCTCTATTTTAAAATCCACACTCAATGTATGCATTCTGGCCTTGGAAGAACAACAGGACTTGACACTGCACATAAAGAATAAAGAATCCGATGTAAAAAGAGTTTTGGAATTTGCAAAAAACCTGATACCCTTGGAAGAAGGTATTTATTTGGATGAAATGCGAAAACTTATGCTTTCGCAAGAAGAAGAAGGTGTAAATTAAAATTTGAAAATGAAATGGAAAGAAACAACACAAAGGATATGACGGATAAAGAAAAACTGGAAACAGTCCTTCGATTATTGTATCCCAGAGAACGCAAATACTATAAGCGTGAGGACAATCCCACCATGCAGGAGGTGACCTTCGAAGTGAGCGACAACGGCGAACTGCGCTATATCATTTCATGCCTTTTAAGAACATGTATCTTGGCACTGGACAGTGAGAATGACTTTGCCTCACCAAGACTGTCCAATTGCTCCAAGGAAATGACCATAGCCACGGTATTGGATTTGGTAGATAGTATTCTACCAGATGCCCAATTGGTGAGTTATGACGCTATAGAAAAGCTATTGTTGGCAAAGTAATTATTATAAAACTTCATTTATCAGTAAAGCATTTGCAATAATCTTGATTTTTGTATTGTGTGAAATGATTAAAAAATTCACATTTTTTTCATTTTCATAGAGTAATTACTTACTATTAATTAGTATATTTAACCTCTCCCTAATTATTGATTAAGCATTTTATTCCAGAACGCTTACGGTTTTCCGCATTAAATATTTTGTAAGTCGATTTACATTTAGCATTTATATATTTTTTGTTCGTAGTTTTAATTGAAATGAAGAAATATGTAAAAAGTTTAAAGTTCCGTATAGCGGACCAAAATGGGTGTATAAAAGGATAAAAGTTCTGTATATAAATGAGTTATCGGTCAGTGTAGAAAGCCAACCGCACATTCAAGCACATTTGGTTTTTGCCGATACTCAAAGCCAAAGAAAAAAACCAAAAGAGCTTGAATTTTGCCAACGCTCAAAATGAAGTAAATGATAGTAGAAATAGGTATAACGACAGCAGTTTCATATTTAGTAGGACAAATTTTTGATTATTCTACTCAGAAAGGTATTGAAAAAATTGTCCAGAAGGTTTTACCAAAAGACACTTTTCAAACAGAACTTGCTAAGACTATTTACAAAACAATTGATGAATTTGAAACTAAGTTTCCTTCAATAAAAGACAGGAATAAATTCCCGTTTTACCATTCGCAGATTCTTTTAGAACATTATTCAATGTATATTCTATTTGATGAAAAAAGGCATTCAAATGACATTTTAAAAAAGGAACTTGCGACAAATTCAAACATAATTGAGCCTAACAACGAGCAATTAGAAAGCTTTTACGAACTTTTCAAAACAAACGCAAACAGCAATGAATACTTAAAAAAACTATTTGTAGAAGAGAATTACAAAGAAAGAATTTTTGACATCTCAAAGAATCTTCAAGTAATTGATAAAAAGCTAGACTCTGTTATTGACAGCTTAAAAAAGTTAGAAACTTTAAAATCGGCAAAGGCAAAATTTAAAGTTAATGCAGATAAGTTTGTTCTACCCTCTTTTGAATTATTGGAAGCTGATTATTACTTTTTCTTGAAAGAAGAAGTTGAGCAAATCAACAATTGCGTTGAAAGAATTAAAACCGATTCTGATAATTATTTTCTATTAACAGGTTATCCATCCACAGGAAAAACAATCTCTACATTAAAAATACACCAACAATTAACCAAAAAAGGATTTGAAGTTTTTTATCTAAATATTTCCCAAAATCTGAGTTTCGATAAGTTCAAAAGCGACTTGAATAAACTTAGTGACAAAGAAAATATTGTTTTCATTATTGAAGATATACACTTGAATCTGACTTTTGGAGCTGAAATACTAACATTAGAAGAAGAATTTCCGACCTTCAAGTTTATTATTACTTCTCGATTTTTAAGTGCAGATGTTAGACGAGATACTCAAAACAACATTGATATTTTCAAGCAACTTGAAGCAAGTAATCTAAAATTAGAATCGTTTAATACCCCTCAGCATATTTACAATAAATCAGTTGGAATTATTTCAAACTGCAAATCTTATCTTGTAAGTCAAGGCATACAACGTGAAATTGGAGATATTAAAAAGGCAATCGAAAATGCAAAAGGCAATCTTTACAAACTTGCTTGGATGTTGCAATATTGGTTGGAAAATAATGTTCAACTATCAGACATTACTGAAAAAACTATTGAAGACCACATTTACAGAAAGTATTTAGATGGGCTCAATCAAAATGAATTAAATAAAATTCACCAGTTTGCCACTTTATATGCTTATGAAATAGAATTTTTAGCTGACCCTCATCAAATCGAATCATCTAAGCAAAATGGTATTTTATTTAAGAATGAAAATGATTTTCATTCCTTTATGCATTCAATGTTTGCAAGGTTGCTACTTGATTCCATCTTTCGAGCTAATGCAACACTTAATGCAAGATATAGAAATGACAGAAACGCCCTTTATTTAAAAAACATAGAAGATTATTTGATTGATATAATTGGCGACTCTGACGGCTTTGTTGAGAACATTTATAGTTTCCTTTACAATATCGGAATCTCTGATAACATTAACCTATTTAATAAGATTTTGTCGAGCGAAACTGTAAAAAAACAGTTTTTCAAATACGTTTATGATTCCAAACAAATGGATTCAGACCAATTGGTTAACTTAATTCAGTTAATCAGAATTTTTGCCAAGCGTAGCTTTGAGGATTATTGCAATAGCCTTTATTTCAGTAATCGTAACTTAATAGAAATCTTAAAAAGAGGAACAAAAAACGCTTCTGCAATATCCTACATTGAAACGCATAAGAATAATTTCAAGGATTTAAAAAACAAAAGTGTTTTAGCACCTTTTAAACCTGATGAATTAAAAGATGTTTTTAGAAAAGCATCCTTAAACAGTCTAACACTAACAATTAGGTTACTTCCAAACAACGAATTAAGAACAAAAGCAATTAATGTCTTGAGTATTGAAGAATGGAAGCAAAAATTCAATTCTGATATTCATTTTGGCATATATGGGAATTCACTTGCAGAACTTAAAAAAGTTAAGCCTGAACTTGCCACAACAATTCTCAAAACAGTTGATGTAAAAAAAGTTTCCGCAAAAATTCATTATCAAAAGTTTGATTACATCACCAAAACATTAAGTGAATTAAAAGAGATTGATTTTGCAACAACTTCCGAAATATTGTCTTTAGTTGATATTAAAGTCCTTAAAAGAAAGTCTAAAAAAGCATCTATAGAGCAAATAGGAATTGGGCTTTCTCGTTTGTATGATATTGACCAGTCCGTTTCAAAAGAAATATTTGAGGATTTAGATATTGACTTTTTATCAAACCTATTTGAAAATAAACCTTTAACTGCATTTGGTCATATTCTCAAGGAATTTAAAAAAGTTGGAGTATCAAAAGCACAAAAATTAATTCGTCACACATTAGAAAAGGAGTTTGTTATAAATAAACTCAACTCTGCAAAAATTACGACAGTTGATTTATTTACTTTTTACCTCTTGTTTTCACAGCTTGATATCAGAAAGGAAGGTCAAGAATTATTAAAACGGGTCAATCTTGACATAATTGAAGGCAGGGTGAAAAGTTCAAAAATAAACCATTCGGTTCAGTTAGTTAATGCAATAAATGAAATTGAACCTTCCTATGGTAAAAAGTTGGTAAAGCTTATTCCAGACGATAAATTAATAAAAGTAATCAACGACATCAATACGGAAATTACGGCTTTACCTTCAATTTTCTTGTACTTAAAAAATGTTGATTTTGATAATGCAAAAAGGGTTTACAACTTAATTGATAACATTACCATAATCAAAAAATGTCTTGTTAGAAAATTCAGAATTCAACCAATTTTCAACTCAATCAAACCCCTATATAGTCTTGACAATGAAAAAACTTTTGATTTATTGAATAACCTATTTGCACACAATGTTTTCAAAAATAAAATTAAAGAGGCAGACATAGAAAACTTCATAAATAGTGTCAGTATTGCTTTCAACATTAATGAAAAAATAGCAGAAAATATCATTGCTACATATTCCGAAAGCCTTGTAAGTGCAAATAATGGAGAAATTCAGTTTGCAAAATTTGCAGATGCACTATATAGACTTAGTAAGATAAATAAAGAAGTAGTAAATACTTTACTTAATTCTTTCATTCCAAGGTTAGAAAAAGACATTCATTCTCTAACTTTTTACCAATTGAAAGCAGGTTTATGTGCATTAGCAAAGGTTGATAAAGTTTTAGCGACAAGACTTTTAAAAATGATACCTACAGAAGAACTAAAGAAAAAATCCGAAGTTCTTTTAGTTGACAAGAAAAATATTGAAGGACAACTTGGAGAAATTAAATGTGTAAATACTGAAATATGGAAATCATTAAAAGACCATTTGAAATAAGCCAACGCATTTTGCAAGCACATTGCCAAAGCCCCACGAGCCAACGCTACAACCAAAGCTTTGTCAAAGAGCTTGCAAAGCCAACGCACAACAGACAGACAACCAAGACAGAAGAAGAACACCGAACCGATAACATCACCTATACGCAAGCAGGGGTTTCGTGCTTCGTAGGACAGGAAAGTAGTAAATTTAAAGTGCAGTTCTTCGTAGGTAGTTCAGTGGGTAAAATCCCTGCCTGCGTATAGCTGAGAACCGTTAGTCAGAATTTAAAAGTTCAAAAATTCTTTAAAAATTAACAACACTATCTAAAGCATCATCTGTATCTCTATGAATAAAATTTGCCTGATAATTTAATGTTGTTTTTAAATCGCTGTGGCGGTATAATTTCTGTAGCATTAATGGATTAATCTTATCCCCAGCAATGTTTCCAAAACTATGTCTAGCAATATGATTTGAGAGATTTTTATCAATATCGCAAAGCAGAGCAATACGTTTTAAAAACTTATTGAACAATTTTGTGGCATTTCTCGTTTTTATAAAAATATCTTCAGCATTGTTGCAATCAGCATTCCTTAAAAACGGGAATACATAACCATTATTTTGATTACTTTCCTTTTTATAGAACTTTAATATAGCAGCTGCTTTGTCAGGGATTTTTAAGCTCAAGGGTTTTTCATTCTTGTTCATTATATAGAACAAACGATTATCTTTAAAGTCAGACCATTTTAATTGTACTATGTCTGAAATGCGAATGCCAGCAAAATAGAAGGCTACAAGCCATACATTATACGTATGCCAAATAGAAGACCATTTTTCTAATTCCAAATTTTCAATTCGTTCTATCTCTTCTATAGTAAGTCCGATTTTGTGGCTAGAGCCTATTCTAATTTTTTCTTTTTCATTGGCAAAGGGATAAAATTTAATATCAATGACATTTTCTTTGATAGCGATATTGAAAAGGGTACGAATAAAAATAAGTTGATTAGTTATTGTTCGGGTTTTATGTCCCAGGTAAGTAATGCAAAATGTTTTATAATTTTTAATAAAAGCTTCATCAATATCTTGGAAATTGAGTTTTTGGTTTTTCTTAAAATAGGCAACTGCATCTATAAAGGAATATTCAGCTTTTCTACCATTACTTATACGTTCCTTTCTGCGATTTTTTATACCACTAATTATTTCTGATTTATTTAACGAACGTTTTAAAGTAATAAACTCTTCTAGATTATAAAGGATGGACAATTCTGACTTTGCAACAGAGAATGTACCGCGATTGTATTTAGTCTCGATTCGTTCTCCAGCAACTGAAAAAAAAGATTTCTGACCCCCTGGCCCAATCACCTTTTTTTTAATTTCTTTACTTGAAATTCTGTCATTGACTTCAAAAGAAATATCATTAGCTTCAGTCAACTTTTTTAATAAAAAATTATTGATTTTTTGAGAATTAGGGTGTGTTCGTTTCACTTTTCCTTTTACTTCATCCCAATCCTTTTCATAGATATATATACCTATAAAGCTATAGTTCGTTTTGTAATCTTTGCTAATTCTTAATGCTAATGGTACAGTACCATCTTTACGCAGTTTGTTTTTACGGATTACAATTTTTATGGATGACATATGCCTCGTTTTATAATTAGTATTAGTGTAATTTAAATAATTTAAAAAATGGGTACAGAATAAGTGTTTGAAAGCACAAAGTATAGACGCCAATATTCTGTTGTACATTTTTATGGAAATGCCTATTCTAACTATAATTTACAAATTATTTTATGTTAGTATAAAGATAATAAAAATAATTAAAAAATGGGTACAGAATAGGTACAGAATAATTTGATTTTAGATAGTATTAATTGCTATTAAGGAAAATTATTAATCATTTAAGTAATTGATTTTAAGGTGTTTTAAGTAAAATTGATTTTGTAATCTTTAGGCTCATAACCCGAAGGTCACTGGTTCGAGTCCAGTTCCCGCTACAAGGCCTTAGGCTAGTAAAATCAACGGATTGTGAAAACACAATCCATTTTTTATGTCAAATATTTCTGTATTTTTACGGTCAGTACACGATTCAGTACACGATTTTAATATAAAATTACAGTATTCCGAACCCAAGATTTTTACTGGCGGTGTTGATGTTGGTAGGTGGTCAAAACTAACTCAAAAACAGAAAAATCAAGCCCTCAAAAAAGATTGGTACGTTTATTATTCCTTCAGAGATCCTAAAACCAAAAAGTTAGTAAGGCAGACTAACACCAAAGGCAATGCCAGCAGCTATTCCACAATGTCTAGTCGGCTATAAGTTTTAAAACCATCCATAGCAAATAGCCCATCAATTTTCCCCATAAATCTTTGACTTAACCCTTAAACTCATGTTAATTAGTTACTGCCTAGTTAAAAATTTTGTATTTTTGCATTCAGCATGAAAAAAGTATTCCATAAAATAGCATCTTTGGCAATGGCCTTTGTAGTGTTGTTCTCTACAATGTCCTTTACCCTTAATATGCATTATTGTGGCGATACTTTAGTTGAAACCGCTATTTTCAGTAAAGCAAAAGGTTGCGGCATGGACATGGAAAAACCTTCTACCGATGGTTGCTCAATTGTCAAGAAAAATTGTTGCGACGACAAACAATTAATTGTCGATGGTCAAGACGAATTGCAACTACATGTTGACACCATTTCTTTTGAGCAGCAAGTATTTATCGCTTCATTCATTTACACTTATATCAATAGCTTTGAAGGTATTGATAAAAAAGAGGCTTCCTTTGAGGAATACAAACCACCACTCGTCACAAAACAAATCTTCAAGATTGACGAGACTTATTTGATTTGATTTTAAACAGAAAACTGTGTTATCCTGTAGCGATATAATGTTATAAGGATAATTTGTTGTATTCGGTGTTGTTTTAACACCAATGTTTAACTGTTTAATTATCAAAGCACATGCTAAATAGAAGCATTAAATTTTTAATAGAAAATAAACTCGTAGCCGTTCTGTTACTCGCCCTATTTATAGGTTGGGGAACGGTAAATGCACCTTTTAATTGGGATACTGGATTTTTACCCAATGACCCTGTTGCCGTAGATGCCATTCCGGATATTGGAGAAAACCAACAAATCGTTTTTACCCGATGGGATGGGATTTCACCACAAGATATTGAGGACCAAATTACCTATCCGCTAACCACAACTTTGCTTGGGATTCCTGGAGTAAAAACCATCCGTAGTTCGTCTATGTTTGGCTTTTCGAGCATCTATATCATTTTTGAAGAAGATGTTGAGTTTTACTGGAGCCGCAGTCGGATCCTTGAAAAACTCAACTCACTACCAAGCGGATTATTGCCCGAAGGAGTTAATCCTGCTTTGGGACCAGATGCTACCGGTTTGGGTCAAATTTATTGGTACACCCTAGAAGGACGAGATGAAAACGGAAACGTTACTGGTGGTTGGGATTTACATGAATTGCGAAGTGTTCAAGACTACTACGTAAAATACGCCTTGTCGTCTGCAAGTGGCGTGTCTGAAGTCGCTTCCATTGGTGGCTATGTTCAGGAATATCAAATTGATGTAAATCCAGAATTGATGCGCCAATACAATATCGGTTTAAACCAAGTGGTAAAAGCCGTTAAAGAAAGTAATATAGACATTGGTGCACAAACCTTAGAAATTAACAAAGCAGAATATTTAGTACGCGGTTTGGGTTATGTAAAATCTATTTCAGACATTGAAAATGCCGTGGTGACTTCCGAAGATTTCACATCCATCAAAATTAAAGACATTGCCAAAGTGGCATTAGGGCCTGCAGCACGCAGAGGAATATTGGATAAAGAAGGCGCCGAAGTTGTTGGTGGTGTTGTGGTGGCCCGTTATGGTGCCAACCCGATGGAAGTCATCAACAATGTTAAAGAAAAAATAAGTGAATTAAGCTCCGGATTGCCGTCTAAAGTTTTAAAAGACGGAAGAACATCACAGCTTACTGTGGTTCCTTTTTACGATCGTTCGGAACTCATTCAAGAAACGTTAGGCACTTTAAATGAAGCCTTAACTTTGGAGGTTTTAATTACTATTTTGGTGATTATCATTATGGTATTCAATCTTCGGGCTTCCATTTTAATTTCAGGCCTGTTACCCGTCGCCGTTTTAATGGTGTTTATCGCCATGAAACTCTTTAATGTAGATGCTAATATCGTCGCACTTTCTGGAATTGCGATTGCTATTGGAACCATGGTCGATGTTGGGGTTATTCTCTCTGAAAACATCATTAGGCATTTGGATGAGGACGATGGTAAAGAATCCATAAATACCGTCGTTTACAACGCTACAGCCGAAGTATCTGGTGCCATTGTAACTGCAGTAATGACAACAATTATCAGCTTTATTCCTGTTTTTACCATGATTGGTGCCGAAGGCAAATTATTCCGCCCATTAGCTTTTACAAAAACCTTTGCGCTAATCGCTTCCATTATGGTGGCCTTGTTTTTAATTCCACCCTTTGCTGCGTTTTTATTCCGAAGAAAAAGCATTAAAAAAAGCTTTAGTTTCCTTATAAACGGAGCCTTAATAGTAGCAGGAATAATAGGCTTAATTTACGGCTATTGGCTAGGAATTATTTTGATGGCTTTTGGTGTTACCGGCGTTTTAAAAGCTCAAGAAAAAATTAATGCGAAGCGAGCAAATCTTATAAATATCATAATTTCTGCAGCAGCTATTGTATTTCTTTTGGCAGAATATTGGCGACCTTTAGGGGTTGATAAAAGCATTTTCTGGAATCTCATTTTTGTTGGCGTTATTTGTTTTGGGATATTGGGCGTATTTTCCTTATTCATAAAATTTTATACACGAATTTTAAAATGGTGTTTAAACAACAAGTTGTTGTTCTTGTCTATTCCAACAGCTATTGTGATTGCTGGCTTTTTCATTATGAAAAATACAGGAAAAGAGTTTATGCCCTCTTTAAACGAAGGCTCGTTTTTATTGATGCCAACCTCGATGCCGCATTCTGGTGTTGAAGAAAATAAACGCGTTTTACAGCAATTGGATATGGCAGTTGCCAGTATTCCAGAAATTGAAACTGTAGTTGGTAAAGCAGGTAGAACCGAATCGGCTTTAGATCCTGCGCCATTATCAATGTATGAAAACATCATTCAGTATAAACCGGAATACATGCTCAATGACAACGGGGAACGTCAACGCTTTAAAGTTAATGCTGATGGCTTGTTTGAGTTGAATACGAATGTCATTCCGACAGAACGAGGTACGAGTGACGAGGAATCTCACAATGGGATTCTTCACGATGTTCAGAATGACAAAACAACACGTTACATCGCTTCTGGAAATTCCATCAAACAATCTCAATTAATTAAAGACAACGACGGTGAATTCTACCGCAATTGGCGACCAGAAATTAAATCGCCTGACGATATTTGGAACGAAATTGTAAAAGTCACCAAATTACCCGGAGTTACTTCCGCGCCTAAACTACAACCTATTGAAACCCGATTGGTGATGCTTCAAACGGGCATGCGCGCCCCCATGGGAATTAAAGTAAAAGGGCAAGATTTAAAACAAATAGAGGCCTTTGGAGTAGAATTAGAAGACATATTAAAACATGCCGAAGGGGTAAAACAGGAGGCTGTTTTTGCAGACCGCATAGTAGGAAAGCCATATTTGTTAATAGATATCGATAGAGAGAAAATTGCCAGATATGGTATAACGATTCAAGAGGTTCAAAATGTAATAAAGGTTGCTGTTGGTGGCATGGTAATCACGCAAACCGTTGAAGGCAGGGAGCGTTACGGGGTTCGTGTGCGCTATCCACGGGAGCTGCGAGGAGACCCTTCCGATTTGGAACAAATTTATATTCCTGTTGAAAAAGGTAGTCCGGTACCGTTAAGCGCACTGGCAAGCATTCGTTATGAGCAAGGACCACAAGTAATTAAAAGTGAAGACACCTTTTTAGTGGGTTATGTGCTTTTTGATAAATTGGATGGCTTTGCAGAAGTTACCGTGGTTGAAAATGCACAGGCTTTGATACAAAGTAAAATAGATTCCGGAGAACTCATTGTGCCAAAAGGCATCAACTACCAATTTACCGGAACCTATGAAAATCAAATAAGGGCCGAAAAAACCTTATCCATTGTGGTGCCATTGGCATTAGCAATAATTTTCTTGATTTTGTACTTTCAATTCCGTTCCGTAACAACATCATTAATGGTGTTTACAGGAATTGCAGTTGCTTTTGCAGGTGGGTTTTTAATGATTTGGCTTTATGGTCAAGATTGGTTTTTAAACTTCAGCTTTTTTGGCGAAAACATGCGAGACCTGTTTCAAATGCATCCTATTAATTTAAGTGTTGCCGTTTGGGTTGGGTTTATTGCACTTTTCGGAATTGCAACCGATGATGGCGTGGTTATGGCAACCTATTTAACACAAACCTTCCGTAGAAATACACCAGAAAATAGGCAGGAAATTAGAGCATCAATTGTTGAAGCTGGTGAAAAACGAATCAGACCGTGTTTGATGACCACTGCAACCACCATTTTAGCGTTATTGCCCATTTTAACATCCACAGGACGAGGAAGCGACATTATGATTCCGATGGCAATCCCAAGTTTTGGAGGCATGCTCATCGCCTTAATCACCTTGTTTGTAGTTCCAGTTTTATATAGCTGGAGAGCGGAGTTTCAACTTAAAAGAACAGTAAAATGAAATATTTAAAAGTATCTTTAAAAGCAGTCTTGATTCTTGGTTCTTTTCTCTTTGTTCTTAAAGGAAATGCTCAAGAATTGGAAACATTGATACATGAAGCATTAGAGAATAATCCTGAAATTCAAAAGTTCGATTTTCAGCATAAAATTGCTTCCGAAAAAGTAAACGAAGCCAGCAGTTTACCAAATACCGAGTTTAATTTGGGAGCCATGGCTATTGCACCAGAAATGGATATGCCCATGGAGCGATTCCGAGTTTCGGTTATGCAAATGTTACCGTGGTTTGGTACCATAACAGCCAGAGAAAACTATGCAACATCGATGGCCGATGCACAGTATATTGAAATAACAATTGCTAAACGAAAATTAGTGCTTTCGGTATCGCAATTCTATTACCAACTTTACGAAATTCAAGCGAAACAGAACGTGCTGGGTAAGAATATAGCGCTTTTACAATCGTATGAACAACTGGCGCTCACCTCTTTGGAAGTAAGCAAAGCATCGGCAGTAGATGTTTTGCGATTACAGATTAGGCAGAATGAATTACAACAAGAAAAAGACGTGTTAGTTCAGCAATACAAAGGCATTCAAGCGGCTTTAAATAGTGCCATGAATCGGGATTATGATGTAGATGTGTCTGTAGTTTCTGCCATGGAAATTCCAGAAAACGATAATTTTTATAGCTATGATAGCCTTTCGGTAAATCCAGAATTATTAAAATTTGATAAATTGTATCAATCTGTAGAACAGTCAGAATTGTTAAATCAAAAAGAAAGTGGCCCGATGATTGGTTTAGGTGTGGAATACATTAATCAAGAAAATCATCCCATGATAACCAGTTCGTATAAAGATATGGTAATGCCCATGTTGTCGGTTTCTATACCTATTTTCAATAAAAAGTATAAATCGAAGACCAAACAAAACGAGTTACGGAAACAGGAAATTCAATCGGAAAAAGAACAACGTTTTAATATGTTGAAATCGGAATTATCAAAAGCCATTTCACAGCGTAATCAGTCGCGGATTAAATTTAAAACGCAAGAGAAAAACCTAAAACAGGCTAAAGATGCCGAAACCATTTTAATTAAAAGTTACGAAACCGGAACCATTGATTTTAATGATGTTTTAGATATTCAGGAATTGCAATTAAAATTCCAAATGAACCAAGTAGAGTCGGTTAAAAACTATTATGTGCAATCGACAATTATTAACTATTTAAGCAATTAAAAATGACACACACATACCATATACACGGAATGACCTGCAACGGTTGTCGCAGTCATGTTGAAGACATACTTTCAAAAGTGGAAGGTGTTTCAAAAGCAACTGTAAATTTAGAAAAAGCAGAAGCTACCATTGAAATGGCATCGCATATTCCTATTGAAACACTTCAAAAGGCGTTGAAGAATGATGGTGATAACTATTCAATTCATAAGTTAAAGAAAGGTGAGATGGTACATGTATATCACATACATGGCATGACCTGTAATGGTTGTCGAAGTCATGTTGAAGACATACTTTCAAAAGTTGAAGGGGTTTCAAAAGCTACAGTCAATTTAGAAAAAGCAGAAGCTACCATTGAAATGGCATCACATATTCCTATTGAAACATTTCAAAAGGCTTTAAAAAACGACAGTGACACTTATAGCATTCATAAACACGGAGAAAAACCAAAACACGAAACTAAGGCTGAAAAACCTAAAGGTAAAGGCACAGGAACCTTTTACTGCCCCATGCATTGCGAAGGCGATAAAACCTACGACCAAGCTGGCGATTGCCCTGTTTGTGGTATGGATTTGGTAGAAGAGCAAAACTTGTCAACTGCCCATTCTGAGCAATGGACCTGCCCAATGCATCCCGAAGTAGTAAAAGATGAAGCGGGGGCTTGCCCCATTTGTGGCATGGATTTAGTCCCTATGGAACCAGATTTGTCTTCAGAAGAGAAAACCTATAAAAAGCTGTTGAAGAAATTCTGGATAGCATCTATATTCACGATACCCATTTTTATCATCGCTATGAGTGAAATGCTGACCAACAATCCATTATTTGAGCTAATGCATCAAAAAAACTGGAATTGGATTCAGTTTGTATTATCTATTCCTGTGGTGTTTTATGCCACTTGGATGTTCTTTGAGCGTGCCTATAAAAGTATCAAAACCTGGAATTTAAACATGTTTACCCTTATTGGCATTGGTGCCGGTGTGGCGTGGTTATTTAGTGTATTTGGTATGTTTTTTCCAGATATTTTCCCGGAGCAATTCTTATCCGAATCGGGTGCTGTTCATGTGTATTTTGAAGCAGCAACCGTAATTTTAACATTGGTGCTTTTAGGGCAATTGTTAGAAGCGAGAGCACACAGTAAAACCAATTCGGCAGTAAAAGAGCTGTTAAAATTAGCACCAAATAAAGCTGTTAAAATTGTTGATGGTGAAGATGTTGAAGTGAGTATCGATAAGATTGTTTTAGGTGATATTCTGAAAGTAAAACCAGGCGATAAAATTCCTGTGGATGGCTCGATAACCGAAGGCGAAACCACCATCGACGAATCCATGATTACCGGAGAACCAATCCCAGTAAACAAAGCGGTCGGTGATAAAGTAAGTAGTGGTACCATAAACGGGAATCAAGTGTTTTTGATGAAAGCCGAAAAAGTGGGGAGCGATACCTTACTTTCTCAAATTATCCACATGGTAAACGATGCTAGTAGAAGTCGTGCGCCCATTCAAAATCTAGCCGATAAAGTATCCGGTTATTTTGTGCCGGCTGTGGTGCTTATTTCTGTAATAACCTTTGTGGTTTGGGCCATTTGGGGACCAGAACCGGTTTATGTGTATGCCTTTGTGAATGCTATTGCGGTATTAATTATTGCTTGTCCGTGTGCGCTAGGTTTGGCAACACCAATGTCGGTTATGGTTGGTGTTGGTAAAGGCGCTCAAAATGGCGTACTGATTAAAAATGCAGAAGCCTTAGAGAAAATGGACAAAGTAGATACTCTAATTGTGGACAAAACAGGAACCATTACCGAAGGCAAACCAACGGTAGAAAAAGTGGGTGCCTTTGATTCTAATTTTACCGAAGCTGAGGTCCTGCAATATATCGTGTCTTTAAATAGCAATTCGGAACATCCACTGGCCGAAGCCACCGTTAAATATGGAAAAAAACAGAAAGCGGAAGTCTTAAAATCTGAAGGATTTAATGCTGTAACAGGAAAAGGTGTTGAAGGGAAAGTAAACGCTAAAAGCGTAGCATTGGGAAATCCGGAAATGATGGATTATGCAAAAGCTGAAATTTCTGCAGACATGGAAGACGAAGCTAAAACCTATCAAAAACAAGGCAAAACGGTGTCCTATTTAGCCATCGATAAAGCTGTTATTGGTTATGTAGTCATTGGCGATAAAATAAAAGAAACAAGTGCCATGGCTATTAAACAGCTTCAAAATAAAGGCATCGATGTAATCATGCTTACAGGCGATAATCACAATACAGCACAAGCAGTTGCAACCGAATTAAATCTTGCCGATTTTAAAGCCAGTATGCTTCCAGAAGACAAATTAAAAGAAGTGGAAAAACTACAAGAAAACGGCAAAGTAGTGGCCATGGCGGGAGACGGAATAAACGATGCACCGGCATTAGCAAAAAGTGATGTGGGCATTGCAATGGGCACAGGAACCGATGTGGCCATTGAAAGTGCTATGATTACATTGGTTAAAGGGGATTTACACGGTATTGTAAAAGCTAAAAACTTGAGTCATGGCGTGATGAAAAACATCAAGCAAAATCTATTTTTCGCCATGATTTACAACACACTAGGCGTACCCGTAGCAGCAGGTGTATTATTCCCGGTTTTTGGGTTGTTACTATCGCCAATGATTGCGGCCTTAGCCATGAGTTTTAGCTCGGTGTCAGTGATTGGAAATGCCTTGAGATTAAGAACCATAAAAATTTAAGTATGACTTCAGGGTAATGAAAAACATAAAGTCATTAAACAAGTAACAAGCATGGTAAATAGACATACAGCACTAAAAATAAGAAAAACACACCGCTATTTGGGGCTCTTTTTAGGAATTCAATTTTTGATTTGGACGATCAGTGGACTCTATTTTAGTTGGACCAATCTCGACGAGATACACGGCGATCATTTTAAAAAAGAAAAACCACTACAAACCGAGTTTAATAATTTAATAGGAACCAATCATTTAGAAAATGAGCAAAACATAAAATCTTTAGAGTTATTGGAAATTGACAGTAATCCATATTATTGGATAAATGGAGAACATCTGTATCATGCCATAACAGGTGATAAAAAAGAAGGAATTACAGAAAAAGAAGCCATTAAAGTTGCAGAGCGTTTTATGTTGTCTGATTTAGAAGTAGAAAATATAAGAAAAATTGAGAGCGTAGATGCGCATCACGAGTACAGAGGTAAACCGTTACCGGCTTTTGAGATTTCTTATAAAACCGATGAAAACCTCAAAGCTTATGTTGCTATAAATAACGGAGCGTTTCAAACTGTAAGACATAGAGATTGGCGTTGGTTTGATTTTTTATGGATGACACATACTATGGATTATCAAGGGCGTGACAATTTTAACACCTTTGTTTTAAGAGCATTTTCACTTTTAGGGTTAATCACCGTTTTAAGTGGTTTTTTGCTATGGTTTACGTCTTCGACTTCAGTAAGAAAATTAAGAAAAAAATAAAAACACGAAAACCAGAATATTATGAATTCACAAGATCACAAACAGAATAAGGACAATTTGGGAAACTACACAAAATTCTTTTTAATGTTAGGATTTTCATTTATTGCGATGTACATAACCATGTATTTAAATACTTACGAATTGGACCACGTATGGTTTAGTTTAACAAGGTTTTATATGGTTTGTTTAGGTGTTTCTGCAATGGCTCTAATTATGTTTTTCTTTATGAAGAAAATGTATAACAATAAAAAGAAAAATTTAGGCATTGTATTAGGAAGTATAGTGCTCTTTCTTGGTGCTTTAGGTTTAGTGCGTGACCAAAAATCTACGGTGGGCGATGTACTGTGGATGAAAGGTATGATTCCGCATCACTCCATCGCTATTTTAACAAGTGAACGAGCAGATATTAAAGACCCAGAAGTTAAAAAATTAGCAGAAGACATCATTAAGGCACAACGTAGGGAAATTGAAGAAATGAAAACTATGATAAATCGCTTGGAATCTGAGAAGTAAAAGCATTATCAAACCTAACAGGTTTTAAAACAAAAAAATATGAAAAAATACATCATTTATATCGGAACATTGGCGATTGGCTTACTTTTAGGTTGGTTGCTATTTGGCGGTTCATCCAATACAGAACCCAATCACAATCACGAAGCCGTAGCAGAAACCAATCAAATGTGGACCTGCTCTATGCATCCACAAATTATGCAACCCGAACCAGGTGATTGTCCCATTTGCGGCATGGATTTAATTCCGGCAGAAGCAGGTGCAGACGGATTATTGGCCGATCAATTTAAGCTATCCGAAAATGCTATGGCATTGGCAAACGTTCAAACCACTGTGGTAGGTAATGAAACCGCTGAAGATAATACCATTACATTATCGGGAAAGATTGTTGAAAACGAAAAGGCTAATGCCGTTCAAGTGAGTTATTTTTCAGGACGGATAGAACGCCTTAATGTGAGTTTTACAGGCGAAGAAGTGCGTAAAGGGCAACTTTTGGCAACCATTTATTCACCTGAATTGTATGCTGCTCAACAGGAACTTCTTACAGCCGCTTCCTTAAAGGAATCGCAACCTGCTTTGTACAAAGCTGTTCGAAACAAACTGAAATTGTGGAAGTTGTCTGAAAATCAAATCAATAAAATTGAATCTTCTGGAAAAGTACAAGAAAACGTACCTGTGTATGCCACGGTATCGGGTACCGTAACAGAAAAATTAGTAGAGCAAGGCGACTATGTAAAACAAGGGCAACCATTGCTTAAAATAGCCAACCTAAAAACAGTGTGGGCCAATTTTGATGTCTATGAAAATCAAATCGATTTATTTAAAAAAGGACAAAACGTTACGGTTACTACAAAAGCTTATCCCCATAAAGAATTTACGGGAAAAGTAGACTTTATAGAACCAAGCCTAAACACCAAAACACGTACTGTGGCTTTACGCGTTGTATTGAATAATCAAAAAGATTTATTTAAACCAGGAATGTTTGTTGCAGGTCATATTAAAAGAAGTCGTGCCAGTGAAAAAGAAGTATTAACGGTGCCATCAACAGCGGTTTTATGGACTGGTAAACGCTCTGTGGTCTATTTAAAAACCAATCCGGAGCAACCTGTTTTCGAAATGCGAGAAATTACCGTAGGCACTAAAATAGGAGAAAATTATGAGGTTTTAGAAGGTTTAAATAGCGGTGACGAAATTGTTTCTAATGGCACATTTACAATTGATGCAGCCGCACAGTTGCAAGGAAAAAAATCGATGATGAATAAAGGTAGCGATGTAGCTATGACTGGGCACGAAGGACATCTTGGAATGGACGAATCGGCTTCTGAAGATAATAAAAACCATAGCAATTTAAATGAAAGAATAAGTGTTTCCAAAGATTTTCAAAATCAATTAAAAGCTGTTTTTAACGAGTACATTCAGTTAAAGGATGCTTTAGTAAAAGATGATTCGAAAAAGGTAAAAACAGTTGCCGAAAAATTACAGGAGAATTTGGCTAAAGTAAATATGTCATTACTTAAAGATGATAACGCACATAATCATTGGATGGCTTTACAAAAAGAAATTAAGGCCGCAGCAACATCCATTTCAAATACATCTAAAATTGAAGATCAACGAACGCATTTCAAAAACCTTTCGTCACAATTAACCAATGCTATTGAAGTATTTGGCATCAACGAAAAAGTATATCATCAATATTGCCCTATGGTTGACAATAACAAGGGCGCCTATTGGTTGAGTAAGGAGGAAAAAGTATTCAATCCTTATTTTGGAGACGCCATGTTAACTTGTGGTGAAGTAAAGCAAGTAATAGAGTAAATTAATAACAATTAAATATTTAAACATGAACAGAGTAATTTTAAGCGTAGCTGTAATAGCTGCAATGAGTTTAACAAGTTGTAAAAATGAAGCCAAAAAAGAAACCGAAGCTACAGCAACCGAAGTGTCTAAAGAACTGGCTATGACTGAGCTGTCTTTTGGTGTAAGAGGCAATTGTGGGATGTGTAAAAAAACCATTGAAAAAGCGGCCAATAGTGTTGACGGCGTAGCTAGTGCTAACTGGGATGTGGATAAAAAGAAAATAGACGTTACTTTTAACGATACTAAAACAGATGCCATGGCCATTCACAAAGCGATTGCTGCTTCTGGTTATGATACCGAGAAAGCAACTGGCGATTTAGAAGCTTACGAGAACTTACCGGATTGTTGCAAATACGATCACGAAATGATGATGAATCAGTCGGGTGAGGTAAAAGCAGATGTGCACTAAAAATAAATAATAGTAACCCGTTGTGCATTTTGAAAAAATTCTGTCAATTCGAGTGAATTTTACGATTGGAATGAGTAAAATTTGTATCGAGAATAAGAATTTCAACTTGAAATTGATTCACGATACAATTTTTCGTGCCTCAAAATCACTCGAATTGACATATTGATATTTTTTCCATTCGAAATGCACAACGGGTTAATGGTAGTAAAAAAACACTATGCTTTTACAGTTGGCATGTAAAGCTAAATGTTTAAAGGATAGTGTTTTTTATTTTTTCTCCTGGTTACAAATACGGTCATTTATTTTCAAAACGGGTATTTGATTTTTATCCAAAATATTCTGTAAATTTTTTAGAGGAACGATTTCTGGTTTAAAGATTATAATGCTTTATGGGGTGTTCCATTTATAAACTACCATAGAGTCATTATTTATAGTTACGAGGATTGATTTGCTGTCTTTTTGCTTTATGATGGATAAATCTTTAACCATACCTTTAATGCCGATTCCGCTTTCTAAAGCAGAAATGGGTTTAAAGTTGTTTTTACCATTATGGAGTAACAGCAACCCGTAACTGGCATCGTTTCTTGTGGTTTCAATTTCAGATTGATACATGTTACCGGCTACCAAAATATCTTTGAAACCATCTTTGTTAAAATCATCAATTAAAATATCATTAATAGAAGATACTTGTGCTTCATGGGGTAATGCAACCATGTTAAATTGTCCATTACCTAAATTTTCCAAATATACGGAAGCAAAGGTGTTTGCTTTTAAATGTAAAGCCTTCTCTAGTTTTTCTTTTCCGTAAACATCGATTAATTTAGCAGAGCCAAAAGCGTCATAGGTTGGAAATTTTTTCTTTATAAATGGCATTTGATTTGAGGAGCACTCACGCCCGCGAAGCGGAAATAAATCTTGGTTGTTATAATAGCCCAAAACAATATCGTTAGTACCATTATCGTCAAAATCGGTTGAAAACACTTCAAAAGGTTCTTTCACTGAAGCTTTGTATTTATAGTTTAAACCGAGGTTGCCAACTATATAATCGGTGTCACCATCGTTGTCAAAATCGGCGCCTTTTATGCTATTCCACCAACCACTTGAATTGGGAAGCATATTTTCCTGAAGTATAAAATTCCCATTTTCATTTTTAAAAAAGCTGATGGCCATCCATTCGCCAACCACGATTAAATCGGTTTGATTGTCGTTATCAAAATCAGTCCATATAGCATCGGTTACCATACCTATATTTGATAATTCAGAAGCTCTTTGTGGCGTAATATCTTTAAATTTTCCGTTGGTGTTTTCTAACAGATAACTTGTGCCAGAAAACGGATAGGTTTGTGCTTTAAGTCGGCTGCCAATAAATAAATCCAAATCACCATCGCCATCAAAATCAAAAGGTTTTACACAGCCTCCACTAGAATACATTTTAGGAAGATTCGCGTTGGCTTTCTTAAAATTACCATGAGTGTTAATGTACAGTCGGTCTTGATACATATTGCTGTTCGCCTTCCATTCGTTACCACCGCTAACGACATATAAATCTAAATCGCCATCGTTATCGGCATCAAAAAAATGCGCATCAACATCTTCATAACTTTTATCATTTTTCCAGGTTTTAGCATTAGATACTTTAAACACGCCACCGTTATTTTGAATGTATAAGGTACCCGAATGCCCTTTTGAGCCTCCTATAAAAAAATCGTCTAAACCGTCATTATTGATGTCTGCAACGGCAACGGCTGGTCCAAATTGCGACATTTTATGAGGCAAAAGGCTTTCATTGATAAAATCGTTATAATCGTTTTCGATGTGCTTGTGTTTTATTTTTGAAGCTTTAGTTATGTCTTTAAAAAGCGTTGGGTTTAATTTGTCATTCCTGTTTTCTTTAAGTTTTGAATCAGTATAATGTATAGTCAATCGTTGATTGGCTGTAATATCCTTAAGCGTTTGAACCTTATTGTTTGGCCAAATAATTTTAATGCTTTCAACAGATTTTAAATCGTTTAAACCAAAATGTAAAATAGGTTCAACAGCCGATTGATACCCCCGCGTGGGATAATTTTCTAAATACTGAGTACCGTTTTTTGTTTTAGCTTCAACGCGAACACCAATACCAAATGGGTTTTTAGGATTTCCTTTAAACTGAAATTGAAGGTAGTTTTTATTGGAATTATTTTTAAGAATGGTAGCCGGTTCATCAATATTATTAACCACTAAATCCAAATCGCCATCATTATCAAAATCGGCATAAGCAGCGCCGTTTGAAAACGTGGGTTTTGAAATGCCCCAATGGGTTGATGCTTTAGTAAAGGTTAAATCGCCATTGTTTTTAAAGAAATAATTAGGTGTTTTTCGTTGCGGTGTCTGGCTTACCAATTCTTCAATAACGGGCGCCATTTTTTCTTTGTTTTTCTGTGCTTGCTTTAAGCGTTTTAGCTTGTGATTTCTAAAATCGTTATTTCTGAAATCTCTTTTTAATCCGTTGGAAACGAACAAATCCTTATAGCCATCGTTATCAAAATCTGCAAAAAGGGGACTCCAACTCCAATCGGTGTTTGATACCCCCGCGAGTTGTGCAATCTCGCTAAAATTGCGGTTGCCAATATTCATTTGCAGGGCATTAAACATATATTGGTAATGAAACCCATGGTTAACGGCATGATTAAATATGTCGAGATTCATGCCGCTCATACTGGTTTTAATGCCGTAGTTGTCTTCGGCAACCATATCTAACGACATAATATCCAAAAGGCCATCGTTATTAAAATCGGCAATATCGGTGCCCATTGAAAAATTTGGGATGTGCTTTATTGATGATTTTAAACTTTCGGAAAACGTACCATCGCCATTATTATAGTATAAATAGTCGTGTTCTATATAATCATTGGCCACATAAATATCAGGCCAACCATCTTGATTTAAATCGCCCACCGATACACCTAAACCAAAACCCAAGGGATTACCAATAATGCCAGCTCTTTTTGAAATGTCTGTAAATTTTCCAGAGTCGTTTCGGTATAATTTATCGCCCACAAATTCATCCTCTTTAGTCTTGTAGTTTTCCGGATTATTTGTGTTAATTGGAGTAACATTGTGATTAAGCAAAAACATATCTAAATCGCCATCCTTATCAAAATCAAAGAAGGCCGCTTGCGTGCTATAGCCCGAAAAATTTAATCCGTAGGTAGCGGCAGCTTCGGTAAACGTGCCGTTTTTATTATTTACAAACAATTCGTTTTGTCTGTTTTTTGCCTTTCCTTTTCCAGATTTACACACGTAAATATCCAGCCAACCATCGGCATTTATATCAACCATGGTAACGCCTGTTGTCCAACCAAACGAACCTTTTACCTTGGCTTTATCCGTTATGTCTTCAAACTTAAAATCACCTTTATTTAAGTAAAGTTTATTGTCTTTTAAGTTGGATGTAAAATAGATGTCGGGCAAACCATCATTATTTATATCGCCAACTGCAACGCCGCCACCGTTATAGAAATACTCGTAAACCATACTGTTCATAGCGCTGCTTTCAGGTATTTCGTTTATAAAGTTTAGGCCGCTTTCATTAGGGCTGATTTCGGTAAATAACGTAACGCTAGCATTTTCTAATTGGTGAGTTTTTTTATCTGATTCCTTTTTACACGAAACGATAAACATGCTTAAAAAAACAATGACCAACTTTATATATTGATGCGCTTTAATCATTAAAATGAATTTGATAAATGTAAAAATAAGAAACACCTAGAAATAAGTTTATTCCTAGGTGTATCCAATTAAGAAACTAATCTACAACTAACTCTTTTTCTTAAATTTTACCACCCTGGATTTGGGTTCAGATTGGTGTTTATATTTATTTCTTGCAAGGGAATAGGGAACACAATGTGTTTGTCTTGAAAATTCTCTGCAAAGGGTTTGTTATGATTTTCCAAAGTGGTTTTAATGGATTCTGTTGCCGTATTACCACGTTGCCATCGGTACAAATCGAACCAACGTATGCCAAATTCCATAGCAAGTTCCACAGGACGTTCATGATGGCGGATTTGCATACGTAACTCATCCTTTGTCATTACGCCCAAATCTATAGCCCCACCACGTTGTCTTACCATGTTAACCTGATCGATGGCTAATGCTGTTTTGTCATTTTCATTTAGGGCTTCGGCATACATTAGTAACACATCGGCATATCGGATTACCGAGATATTTGTACCGTTATAGAAATTCTCATCGGCATTAAAGGCGTATTTTTTAAAGTATTTAGGATGGTTTAAATCAGCCGCAACACTGGCATAAGTCTCATTTTGCCCGGAATCTCTACTGTACATTTCAGAGTTTGGATCATCAAAGAAAATACTTTCGTAAACCCTGTTACTAATATCGCCACCAGCGTTTACATCTGTTTTCATTTCGTCAACCAACCATTGGGATGGATAAAACAATTCCCAACCACCAAAGGCATAAGGCGATACCTGAAAGTTTAAAACTTGGCGCTCGTCATTCCCATTTGAACGGTCTCCAGAAAACTGGATTTCGAAAATACTTTCACTGCCGTTTTCGGCTAATCCGTTAAAATTATCGGCATAATTTGGCAATAATGCATAGCCCATGCCCGTAACTTCTTGTAATTTAGTTTCAGCTTGCCCCCATTTTTCCTGAAACAAATAGACTTTACCTAAAAGCGCTTTTGCAGCCCCCTGTGTGGCTCTACCTTTCCATTCTGAAGGATAACTTGTTGGTAAATCAGCTTCGGCTTCACCTAAATCGGTTTCTATTTGCGCCCATACTTCGGAAGGTGCTGCTTGACTTGGAAATAAATTTTCCAATTCGCCACTAAATGTGGTAACAAGCGGTACGTTTTCAAAACCCGTTACCAGCCAAAAATAGTAGTAAGCTCTTAAAAATTTAGCCTCAGCAATAAGTCCTTTTTTGGTATCTGCAGAAAGCGCTTCCATGTCAGGAACTTGTTGTAATATTTGATTGGCGCGACCAATGCCCGCATAACTAGCTTGCCACACATTGTATGGGCCGCTTTCTTCGGTTGTGTTAGAAAAACTTGCCAAAGAACGCCCGTAGGTTTCGGCGGTATTATTGGTAACATCGTCTGCTCTGTATGCCAAAGAGGTGTAGATTTCCTCAAAAAAGGCCCATTTACTTCCGCTCGCACTTTGCATGGCGCCATAAGCAGCCGTTAGAGCTTGCATAGCATGGTCTTCGGTTTGCCAAAAACTTTCTTCAGTTAATACTTCTTTGTTGTCAACATTAATAAAATCATCGCTACATGAATTTAAAAAACCGACAAAGCATATTGTTATAATTATATATTTTAAATTTTTCATTGTTCTTTTTTTTAATTTATAGTGAAAGATTTACGCCTAAAATAAACGACTTTGTTAAAGGGTAAAAACCTCTGTCTACACCTCTTGTAAATGTGCCTCCATTTGCAAGTCCTGGGTCGAAGCCCGAATAATCTGTAATGGTGAACAAATTATTGGCTGTTACATAAATTCTAGCGTTTGATATGGCTAGTTTAGAGGTTACCGATTCTTTAAAAGTGTAACCAATTTGAATGTTTTTCAATCTAAGATAAGAACCATCTTCCAAGAAATAACTCGATGGGCGAATATTATTGTTGGGGTCGCCAAATGCATTTCTCGGGATGCCGCTTCCTGTGTTTTGAGGTGTCCAAGCATTCAATAAATCTGATGACATATTGTTTCTGTCGGTTCTGTACAACCACATTTTTACACCGTTATAAATTTTGTTGCCCTGCGTTCCTTGAAAAAATAGGCTCGCATCAAAGTTTTTATATCTGGCATTAAAATTTAATCCGTATTCAAAATCTGGAAGCCCGCTTCCCATATATCGTTTGTCTTCATCGCCTAAAGTGCCATTTCCACTTATGTCTGTAAATCTTAAATCGCCGGGAACGGCATCAGGCTGCACACCATGGGCATCAATTTCGGCTTGAGTTTGAAAAATACCATCGGCTTCAAATAAATAGAATCTTCCTATTTCGCCGCCAACTTCAGTTCTTGTGGTTGGGAAGTTGTTAAACTCAATAAAGCCATCTGTAAAAGACTCATTGGCCACACCCAATTTAGTTACTTTATTTTTTGAGCTGCTTATATTTGCTGAAACATCAAAAGTGAAATCTTTGTCAGAATCGCTGTTATAAGTAAGCGATAAGCCCCAACCTTTGTTTTCTAAATTTCCGCCGTTTGTTAAAGGAAATGATGTTATTCCCGACGAGGCTGGAATTGGCACAGACACGAGCATATCGCTTGTTTTAGAAATAAAATAATCGAAAGTGGCTTTAATACTATTATTTAAAAGTCCTAAATCAACACCAATATTTGTAGTTGCTGTTTCTTCCCATTGAATATCTGGAGTAGGTAACGAATTAGCAATAGCGCCAACCAATACATTTTGACTCACACCTTCGCCAAAAGGATAGTTTAATTGCTGTCCACCAGAACCTATTCGCGCTAAAAACAAATGCTCGCCAATAAGTTGATTTCCTAAAGTACCATAGCTAAATCTAGGTTTTACTTGGCTGAATAAATCGGATTCGAAAAAATCTTCATTATGCAGTGCCCAACCTAATGACAATGAGTAAAAGGTTCCATATTTATTATCTGGTCCAAATCGTGATGACCCGTCGCGCCTTATACTGGTTTGCAAATAGTATTTTTTACCGAAATCGTAATTGATACGCCCAAAATAAGATTGCAATGTATTTGTTGAATTAAAACCATAGGCAGATTCATCGCCAATACCGGCGCTCAAAGCCTGTAATTGGTCTGAAGCCAAGGTGTTGTTTGAGCCACCAACCGATCTAAAATGGCTTTTTTCTCTGGATACACCTAATAGGACATCCACATCGTGATTACCAAATTTTTTACGATAATTTAAGGTGTTGTTTAAAGTCCACGCGTTTGTTCTCGACCGTGATTCATCCAATAATGGATTGTCATTGGTTGACTGTGGCCCGAAATTATAGGTAGGCAAGAAAAACGAAAAATGCGTATTCTCAACATTTGCACCGTATTGAAATTGATAATTTAAGCCTTCAATAATTTCTAAAGTAGCAGAAATATTAAATTGCATGTAATCATCTTGTTCCGCTCTGTCGGTAATACTGCCTTCGCCTATGGGGTTGCCAGAACCCAATCCGCTGGCAGGAGTAGCAAAACCGTTTAAAGAATTCGCATCATAAATAGCTTTGTGTGGTAATTGCGAATAAATATCTAAAAAGGGAGAAAAGCTAGCATTTCCACCTCCAATGGGTTCAAAAATACCGCGCGTGTTTTCTCTGGTATAACTTAAACCTGGAGACACTTTCAACCTATCATTTAAGAGTTTAAAATCCATATTAAGACGCGTATTCAATCTGTCGAAACCGGTGTTTATAACCGTTCCGGAATTATCAAAATAACCCGCAGAAAAGTTGTAGTTCATTTTTTCCGTTCCACCAGAAATTCCAATATCATGTTTTTGTTCAAAAGCATTACCAATATATTCACCAACCCAATCCGAATCGGCATATTGTGCACCATTTGTTAAGTAAGGTGCTGGCGTAACACCCACATTATTATAAGCTTCCAATTTAATTTGATCGTGCTGGCTTTTATTAGCCACACTAACATTGTCGCTTACAGAATGTGTACTTATATAAGAGTTAATGGTTACTTTAGGTTCTCCCGTTTGTCCTCTTTTTGTAGTGATAATTACAACACCATTTGAGGCCCTTGAGCCATAAATAGTGGCTGCTGATGCATCTTTTAACACACTGATATTAGCAATATCTGCAGGATTGATATATGATAAATCTCCCGGTATCCCGTCAATAACAAATAAAGGATTGTTATTACCAATAGTTCCCAAACCCCTAATGCGTATTACAGGATTACTTCCCGGTGCACCGGAAGCCGTAGACACGTTAACGCCTGCAGCTTGACCTTGCAACGAGGTTGCTACATTGGCAGTTGGTATTTTTTGAATCTCAGCGACATTAACAGATGTGATGGCAGCGGTTACTTCTTCACGTTTTTGAGTACCGAAGCCTACCAAAACGACTTCGTCTAAACTTTCTGCACTTTCTTCTAACGAAACGTTAATAGTGGTTTGGTTGCCCACAGTAATTTCTTTGGTTAAAAACCCTAAAAAGCTGTAAACCAATACGGTTTGTTTGTTTGGCACTTCAATTGAATAGTTGCCTTCAAAATCGGATTGTGTCCCGATACTTTGGTCGCTTTTAAGCGTAACCGTTGCTCCAGGAAGTGGTATTCCTGCGCCGTCGGTAATGGTTCCGTTTACCTCAATGCTTTGCGCAAAAGCTTTTGTAGTAAAGCCAAACGCCGTAAACGCAAAAAGCAATAAAAACATTCTACTTAAAGCATGGTTTTTGTTTTTTGATTGTTTTTTTTTCATACTAGATTAGTTTATTTGTTAGTCAGAACTCCGCATGAATGCCTATGCACGAGTTTATGTAGTCTCAAATATTGTGATATTTTCAAATAAAACCTCAAAAACCACCTTTACTTGACCTTTACAATGTGTTAAAAACCTTTGTTAAAGCGTGATTCATGTGAAGAGCCTATAAGTAGATGGAAAAAGGAAAAGTGCTTTGTTTGGCACTAAAAAATGTTAAGGATAAAATGGAAAATGACTTTGGGGGCATTAAATGCTTTCTAGAAAATCGACTAGATTGTCTTTTTTTTCCAACCCTAGTTTTTTTCTTAATCTGTGCCTTCCTATTTCTACAGAGTTTAGAGAAATGTTATTGATGTTAGCTATTTCTTTTGAGCTTAATTTAAGCTTAACTTGTACGGCTAGCTGAACATCTTTTGTGGTTAAGTGCGGGTATTTTTTTTTAATTCTAAAAAGAAAATCACTTTGCAAAGTTTCTACATTAGTATGGAATCTTTGTATATCTTCATTAAAATCAAACTTAAACGTATATTCTTTTATAAGCTTATTAATGTCTTTTTTCAATTGATTTATATCGGTAAAATCTAAACTTTTAAAAGACTTTGTAAGGTCTTTGTATATGGATGTTCTTTGAGATATGAATAAGGCTAAATTGGTGAGCTCTTTCATACGGAATTCCAATTTATGCTCCAGGTTTTCGCGTATTAAAGACTGTGTTCTAAGCTTTTCTTTTGATAGTTTATGGTTTTGAAGGTAAATCGCTTTTTTCTTTTTTATATTGTTGTAAAGTGATGCGATAACAAGAATTGCAATGATTACCGATAAAATAGAACCTATTAATATTGCCTTTCTTTTTTGGGCTTCTAAGTCTCTTTGTTTTTCTAATAATTTAATCTCTGAAGCTCTTCGTTCATCTTCGAAAAGAATTCTCATTTCCGCTAATTTCTCACTTTTATTACTTGAGAAAATTTCAGAGCTTCCTTCGGCATATTTTTTATAGTAATTAAACGCCTCTTTGTAGTTTTGTCTTGCTAAATAATATTCAGACATAACCCTGTCGTTTTCCAAAATGAACTCCTTGTTGTCAATTATGTTTTCAATAATTAATCTCGACTCTTTTAAAAGAGCGTAGCATTTATCTAAATTTTCGAGCTTTAAATTTACAATAGCAAGTTCGTTTAGAATATGGACTTTGTTTTGGTCGTCTTTAATTTGATTGGTGATTTCCAAGGCAGACTCTAAAAAATCTTTGGCATAATCAAGCTTGTTGATTTTTCGATAGCAAACACCCATATTTTTCATGGTTTCGGCAATCCTATCTTTATTGTTAAACGCTTTTTTTAAATCCAAAGATTTCTCGAAAAAAGTCAGCGCCAAATGGCAATTTCCTTTGCGTTCATGAATTAATCCAATACTGTTGTAGCTATAAGCAATGCGCTGTTTGTCACCTATTTTTTCGTGTATTTTTAAAGTTTCGTTGTGATATTCGAGCGCTTTATCAAAGTACCCAATATCGAAATACAACCAGCCAAGGGTACGCAGTGTGAAGGCCAAATCGTAATCGTTTTTAAGGTCTTTTCTAATTTCCAATGATTGCAATCCCAGTTGCAAAGCTTTGTCGTAAAAATCATTAAACAGATAGCCTTGGCAAAGGTTAATAAGTGCCAATCCTTCCTGCTTTTTATCGTTATAATCTCTAGATAATTGCAGAGCTTCATTCGCATAATCTATAGTTTTGTTGGGATTTATAGACCAGTAAATTTCTGCAACTCTATTTAATAAAGGCATTTTATCTTGACCGGTTGAAAAAGGTAAAATGGTTAATAAACTATCCAATTCTATTTGAGAATCGCTTGGATTTTCATCCCAAATATTGGTTTGGGATTGCACGGAAAAATTTATAATTACGAGTATAAAAAGGATGGGGTTTATCAATTTTTTCATGGGTCGATATTTATAAATGCATATTTAGGATTGGCAGATACGTGGTTTACAAATATCGATATTATTAATGAATAAAGTTTTCAAAAAAATCAAAATGAAAGGTCAAGTAAAGGTGATTTTTCAATTATTTAATAAAAATAATCGAAATTTGTTGTGTTTCGATTTTCAATAAAAGTGATAATTTTTAACAAGCAACATCTACATTAAAATGCATTTAAATAAAGTGGTTAAATATATAAGTGTTTTGCTATTGCTATTAAATTTTGGTTGTAACAATGCCAAAAAACAAAAAAAAACCAACATAAGTGATAGCTTTTTAAACTTTAGTAAAAATATTTTAGATTATCGCATAACGCCAAAAGACTCGGTAGATAAATCTGGTTTAATGTTTTCAGATCAAGGTGCTTGGTTTGCATATGGGTTTCATAAAGAACCGAATGAGTCTATCGGGTTTTCAGGGCCTTTTTTAATGACACAACAAAATGGGGTTTGGTTGAGTACATCACTTATGAATGCTATGATTAAAGTTGATAATAACTTTGAATCGTTAAAGAATGGAGAAGGGTATAGCTATTCTAGTCATTTAGAAAATAATTATTCTGGCGATAAAATTGAGGTTAGTGAAAAATTGGTTTTTAAAAACGGACATACTGCTTTATTGCAAACCAAAATTAAGAATATAGGCGATAAAAATATCGATTTAGAACTTTTATGGGGACATTCACCCATATTGATTTCTGGAATTTCTTTATCGCAAAATGATAATACGATTAACATTATCTCAACAAAAACCAATGCTAAAGGATATTTAACTTTTCCAAAGAATCTGCGCGTTCAGTTGATTGACAGCTTAGAATATAAAGCCAATGTAAGTTTAGATTTAAAACCCAACGAAACCAAAGAAATTGTAGTTTCGCACACCTTTATTTTTCCTGAATATTCTTGGGAAGAAGAAAAAAAACAAATTCAAAACATCAATTTCGACTCCGTTTTAAATGCTCGAAAACAAGAAAAAAACAAGCAGCTAAAATCTATTATTGAAAATAGAAAACCGCAATTTGAAGCTGATAAATATGGCGAGGTTTTAGCCAAAGCCCATTTAACTTTACAAAACAATTGGCGCATTCCTGCTGGTGAAATTAAGCACGAAGGCTTATTTCCCAGTTATCATTACAAATGGTTTAATGGCTTTTGGGCATGGGATTCGTGGAAACACGCCGTTGGTTTGTCGTATTATAATAACGAGGTCGCAAAAAACCAAATGTGGGCGATGTTCGATTTTCAGAAGGAAGATGGCTTTATTGTGGACTGTATTTTTCGCGACACCACAATAGAAGCGCATAATTATCGCGACACAAAACCGCCACTAGCGGCATGGGCAGTTGCTAAAATTTATGAAAAAGACAAGGACATTGGATTCGTAAAAGCATTTTATCCAAAGTTAAAACTGTATCACAATTGG